>DASUDM010000001.1:0-4160 GCA_036275575.1 Sphingorhabdus sp.
TCCTCAAAAGGCATGACGCCATACAATCCGTTACGATCAGTGATTGCGACTGCGGGAAAGCCCAGGCCTTTGGCATATTTACCGATTGCCTTGGGTTCGATCGCCCCTTCGAGCATCGTATAGGCGGAAAAAACCCGCAAAGGGACGAAGGGTGCAATTGCCATGATAGCAACGTGGTGCAGCGGCGCTGATTCTGCAATCAGAAGCAGCGGCTAATTTGTGGACAATTTGGATAGTGAAGCTGCTGGATCAGCCCAGCAGCTTCTCGACATCCTTTTCGAGTGACCCCGGCGTAACTTGAGGGCCGTAACGACCGACCACCTTGCCATCGCGGTCAACCAGAAATTTGGTGAAATTCCATTTGATCGCTCGGCTGCCAAGTAGGCCCGCTTGCTGATCTTTCAGATGCTTCCATAGCGGGTCGGCATTGTCACCGTTGACATCGATCTTCTTCGCTAGCGGGAAAGTGACATCGTAGGTCAGCGAACAGAAATTTTTGATTTCCTCTTCGTCGCCCGGCTCCTGCGCACCGAACTGGTTGCAGGGGAAGGCCATAACAACCAAACCTTTGTCGCCATATTTCTCATAGAGCGCTTCCAGACCTTTATATTGCGGCGTAAATCCGCACTTGGAGGCCGTGTTCACCAGCAACAGCACCTTGCCTTTATACTCAGACATATCCTGTTTGCCGCCACCCGGCATATCGACGGTGAAATCATGGACGTTCATCACATTCTCCGGCGCTATTTGGCCGGAATAGGCTCCTTGCGCTTCCTGTATATAAAATCGAAATTGGTGCTCCATGTCAAACCATGGTCAGTCGATTGCTCGCCAAATTGCCGAACCGAACCATCAGGTTGCGGTGAATAGCTCATCCTGATCAGCGCGTCTTTGCCGGGTCCGTTGACGCCAGCCCACATTCCAGTGAGAACCATCTTCCCTGCCGCGAACCCGCCATCGAAATCGACGTGGCCTGGCGCCGACCCTATCCAGGTCTGGTGCCAGCGCCTGGTCGCCGGATTATAGCCATTGAGACTGCCACCGCCCGGCCCTTTCAAAGGCATCCAGTTTTCCCGGATCGCGCAGCCTGCATAGAGTTTTTCGATCTTGCTATATGCGACCATCAAATCCTTGCCATTGGGATAGACGTCCCATTCGCCTACCCAGAAGTCGAACTGCCTGAATTCTGGATCTGCGCATGGCGAGGGCGGCGGCGCAGAAGCAGTTTGTAACGCCATGATGATAGCGGTTGATAATATGGTCATGATGCTTCTCCCCATTAATGAGGAGCATGGCGCAGTCCGTTTTTACAGCAAGGGTTGGTCGTTAGACGGCAATCATGTTTCGACCGACGTAACTTTAGCCCAACACACCATCGTGCAGGCGCACGACGCGATCCATTTTAGCCGCGAGGCGTTCATTATGCGTGGCGACCAGTGCGGCAGAGCCTTGTTCACGCACCAGCGCCATAAACTCGCCCAAAACGACATCGGCAGTATGTTCATCCAGATTGCCGGTGGGCTCGTCAGCAAGCACCAACCTTGGCTTGTTGGCGAGTGCACGCGCCACTGCAACACGTTGCTGTTCACCCCCCGACAGCTTTGACGGGCGATGTTCGAGCCGCTCGCCTAGGCCGAGCGTTGAAAGCAACTGAGTCGCACGTTCGCGCGCTGCATCAGGCTCTACTCCCGCAATCAACTGCGGCAGGACAACATTTTCGAGCGCATCGAAATCAGGCAACAGATGATGGAACTGGTAAACGAACCCGAGTTTCTCGCGACGCACCACAGTCGCTCGATCCGGCCCGGCATCGCGCATTTCTTCGCCATCGATCAGGATCGACCCGGTAAAGCCGCCCTCGAGCAGGCCAAGCGCCTGCAACAATGTCGATTTGCCCGTGCCCGATGGCCCTAGCAATGCGACCAGTTCCCCCTCGCGGATCGAAAGATCGACACCGCGCAGCACGTTGATTGTGACATCACCCTGTGTGAAACTGCGCCGCACATCGCGCATTTCGGCCACTGTCTTATTCATAACGCAGCACCTGCACCGGATCGGTTCCTGCAGCCTTGAAGGCGGGATAGAGCGTTGCGAGGAAGCTGAAAAACAGCGCCAATGTGCAAATCGCCAACACTTCGAACGGGTCGGTACGCGACGGCAATTCGGTCAGGAAGCGGATCGAAGGATCCCACAGTTCGAGGCCGGTGACGAACTGGATTGCCGTCACGATCGACTGCCGGAAAAACAGGAATATGAAACCGAGGATGAGCCCGGCGACCATGCCCGCCGCGCCAATCAACAATCCCACAGTTACGAAAATCTTCAGCAGCGACTGCCGCGAAGCCCCCATTGTCCGCAAAATCGCGATATCGCGGGTTTTGGCACGCACCAGCATGATCAGCGACGAAAGAATATTGAATACCGCCACCAACACGATGATCGACAGCACGATGAACATCGCCACCCGCTCGATCGCCAATGCTTCAAAAAGCGAGGCATTCATGCTCTTCCAGTCGACAATCACCGCCTTGTCGGCGATTTTGGACTGTAAAGGTGCAAGGATATCATTGACCTTGTCAGCATCGGTCGTCGTCAACTCAATCATCCCGATCTGGTCACCCATGAGCATCAGTATCTGTGCGTCTTCGATCGGCATGATCACGAACGCCTTGTCATAATCATAGACGCCAACTTCGAAGATCGCCGCAATCTCATAGGATATTTCGCGCGGCACGGTGCCAAAAGGAGTGGTTCGGCCAGCGGGGTTGATGATGGTAATCCGCTGCCCGAGCCTAACGCCCAAATTCTGTGCAAGCCGCGAACCGATCGCCACCCGTTCGCCGCCCGGGCGCAGCGATTTCATGTCCCCCGCTAGCGTTTTGCCTTTGAGCGTCGGGTTAGTGAGAATGTCGCGCACTTCCATCCCGCGCGCCAAAATGGCTTCGACCCGACCTTCGCTGGTAGCGAGGAGCGGTTGCTCGATCAGCGGGGATGCCTCGACCACGCCCGGTGTTTCGCGCACGTCCTTGAGAACATCGCGCCAATCGGAAAGTCGGCCTCCATAGCCTTGCACGACGGCATGGCCATTGAGCCCAACAATTTTGTCGAAGAGCTCGGCGCGAAAGCCGTTCATCACGCTCATAACGATGATCAATGCCGCGACGCCAAGCGCAACAGCAATCAAGCTTATCGTCGCGACAAGGAAAATGAACCCTTCGCCCTTGCCTGGCAGCACATAGCGCCTGGCGATCATGCGTTCGTATCGATTGAGGATCATGTCGGTCTAGGTTCCGGCATACTATTGTTGCACAAGCCTTTAGGGTGCGTATCTGGCCGGCGCAAGCCAAAGCCTATATTACATTATTGTTGCAGCCAGGACACAGTTGCCGAAAAAGCGGCAGCCTGAGCCAGAGAATCGTTGCGAATGCATCGGATTGCTTCATCTTGGACATGCTGAATAGGTTCATCGCTGAATGGCCATGGTTCAGGGGGATCAAGCCCCGCGCGACTTGCGAGAACGCATAGCGGCAGGGCTTCGACGAGTTTTCGTCAATCAGGCCGTCCAATTTCGATTGGGCGGCCTTGATTTTTGTTTCGCACAATCCATCTAAGCGTTGAGGGAGCCGGAGACGGTCCCTCAACCAGAACGAAAGCGCCGTGCATGCGGGCTTTCAAAAGATCCAAATTGCTCAAATAGGAGAATTTGACATGAACCGTTTTGATTTCACCCCCTATCGCCGCAGCACTGTAGGTTTTGACCGCTTGTTCGACATGCTGGAAAATGCCCGAGGCGTAACCCAGGGCGATAACTATCCACCTTTCAATATCGAACGCACCTCGGAAACTGAATATCTGGTGACGATTGCAGTCGCCGGCTTCAAGCCCGACGAGATTGACATCACGGCGCAGCAGAATCTGCTCGTTGTTTCCGGCCAGAAAAAGGTCGATGGCAACGACAACCGCGATTTCCTGCACCTCGGTATTGCCAACCGAAATTTCGAACGCCGCTTCCAGCTTGCCGACCATGTGTTCGTACGCGGAGCCGACCTCGCCGATGGTCTACTGACCGTCCAGCTCGAGCGTCAGGTTCCCGAAGAGCTGAAACCACGCAAGATCCTGATCGGTGGTTCAACTCCAACCGTGATCGAACATGACGATGC
>DASUDM010000002.1:0-2255 GCA_036275575.1 Sphingorhabdus sp.
TTCTGGCTGGCCGATTTCTATCGGAAGACCTTTAATCTCTCCACCCAGGAACTTGCCGTGCCACTGGCGATTGCCTTTCTCGGCTCGGGCGCGGGTGCATTGTTTGCCGGCTGGATTTCAACCCGGCTGCTCGAAAGCGGGTGGAGCGTGAACCGTGTGCGCAAAACAGTGATGCTGGTCTCCGCGCTGATTGTCACGCCCTTGCCTTTCGTGCTGCAGCTCAACAGTTTCTGGCCGGTCGCGATCATGATGGGTGTGGTGATGGCTGGGCATCAGGGATTCTCCCTATCGATTTTCTCGACGATCACCGATGTCGTGCCGCGCACCAAGGTAGGGCGTGTCACTGCCTTTGGTGCTTTCATGGGCAATATCGGGGGGGCGCTGATCCAGCCGGTTACAGGGGCCATTTTGACTGCGGGACTGGGCTTCATGCCACTGTTTATCTTCGCTGCTATGTCTTACCTGCTGGCACTTGCATGGCTGCATCTGCTGCTGCCCAATATCCAACGCAGTTGAATTACCCGGAAATGAGCGACGATTTTCCCTTCGAGCACCGGCCAAAGGCAACGCGCCCCGATTGGGATGCACTTCCTTATGGCGGTGACCTGTTTGGTGAAATCCACCTAGCGGAAAGCAGCAAGCCTGAAGCCGAAGCAGGGGGCAAGGACAGCCTGTTTCCCGGCCTCGCCATCTGCGGTGTGGCCTCGGCCGCGGCGGCTTGGCTGTCGGAACATTATCATTTTCCGATCATTCTTCTCGGGCTTCTGGTCGGCTTATCGTTAAGCTTCATTGCGCGTGATACGCGCACCCACAAAGGCCTCGACTTTGCCTCGCGCACTTGCCTGCGCTGGGGCATCGTCATCCTCGGCCTGCAAGTCACTTTCATGCAGATCGGCGCCTTGGGTGCTGTACCCTTCCTCGCTCTGGCGGTGGTGATGGGGCTGACGCTGTTTGCAGGTATTGCAGCTGCCCGTGTTGCCGGACAATCGAGCTACGCCGGGCTGTTGGCAGGCGGAGCGACGGCGATATGTGGGGCCAGTGCGGCACTCGCACTCTATGGCGTGATCGGCAAGGACAGGCTCTCACAGGCACAGTTCGCCTTGACGCTGGTCGGCATTTCGATCGCTAGCGCCCTGGCGATGTCGGTCTATCCGATCCTCGCATCCTATTTTGCATTGAGCGATCAGCAAGCCGGCTTTCTTATTGGTGCATCGATCCATGATGTCGCGCAGGCCATTGGCGGCGGCTATGCCTTTTCAGATGCGGCAGGCAGCTATGCGACGATCGTCAAGCTCGCCCGTGTGGCGTTGCTGGCGCCGGTGGTGGCCTTGGTCACGCTGGCAATCGGTTCTGCAAATGCCGAACCGGGGCAGGCAAAATGGCGGCGATTGGCGCTGCCCTGGTTCATCACCGCATTCCTTGCTGCGGTTACCTTGAACTCGCTGGTGCAGATGCCGCCCATGGTTGCGGATTATTCCTTGTCGGCTTCAAAGGGATTGCTGTTGCTTGCAGTCACGGCGACGGCGATGCGCAGCCGCATGGACTTGCTCCTCGATATGGGATGGCGCGCAACAATGCCGGTGCTGAGCGCCACAATCGTCAGCTTCCTGTGCGCCTTGGGCTTTGTACTGATGTTCCTTTGACCAAAGGCTTCCCGACCGGACATTGACTCGGCAAGCAAAGCCTTTCACTCCTGTTGTCGGTTCGAAGAAGCATAGGGGAATAATCATTATGACCGGCATTATCCTGCACCAATATGACAGTTCTCCCTTTTCGGAAAAGGTGCGGGTCTGCTTTGGCATAAAGGGATTGGAATGGCAGGCATGCGACCAGCCAGTGATTATGCCCAAACCAAATCTTACGCCCCTGACCGGCGGGTATCGGCGAATTCCCGTGATGCAGATCGGGGCAGATATCTATTGCGATAGCGCGCTTATCGTCCGCGAGATCGATCGTCGATTTTCTGAACCCACCCTGTTCCCCAACGGCAGTCGAGGCATGGCCAATGCCGTTGAAATATGGGCAGATAGGGCATTGTTCCAATCAGCCGTGATGGCAATCTTCGGAACGCTGGGAGAGAATGTCGATCCGGCCTTCATCAAGGATCGTGAAGCATTGAGCGGGCAGCCGTTCAACGTGCAGGCGATGAAAGCGCTTGTGCCGTTCGCCGTTACCCAGATCAAGGCGCAAGCCGCCATGCTGGCCGAGCAACTGGCGTCCGGGCAAGCCTTCCTGGAAGGTGCCGATCCCGGGTT
>DASUDM010000003.1:0-5048 GCA_036275575.1 Sphingorhabdus sp.
GCGCGGGCCGATGGCAGGACAGGCGCTGTCGCAGCTCGTCGATGCGCATTGGGGTGATGTCCGCGAGATCGTGGTCGATATGCCGCCGGGGACCGGCGATATCCAGCTGTCGATGATCCAGAAACATAAGCCGGTCGGTGCAGTGATCGTCTCGACCCCGCAGGATCTGGCTTTGATGGATGCCACGCGCGCAATCGGCTTTTTCAATCAGGCACAGGTTCCGATTATCGGGCTTGTCGAGAATATGTCAGGATATATCTGCCCTCATTGCGGAGAAGTCAGCGATCCTTTTGGTCGAGGTGGCGCAGAGGCCGCGGCTTCTGAATTGGGTATCCCGTTCCTTGGCCGGATTCCGCTCGACATCTCGGTACGTCTGGCCAGCGACGCGGGAGAGCCGCCCGCGCTGGGCGATGGGCCGGTCGCCGGCGCATTTGCCGACATAGCAAAGCGCGTTGGCAACTGGCTTGACGATCCGAAAGGCTCCGTCCGGTGAACGACAAGCCCGGCATCGAGCTGTCGCGCCGCAACCTGCTGATTGGCGGGGGCGTCGGTGCAGGGTTGCTGGTTGCTTGGGGCCTTTGGCCGCGCGAATATCTCCCCAATATGATGCTCGAAAAGGGGGAGCATCTATTTGGCCCATGGCTGAAAATTGGCGAAGACGGGCGGATAACTATCGCAGTTCCGCAATCGGAAATGGGGCAGGGCAGCTACACCGCGCTGGCGCAAATCGTAGCTGGTGAGCTTGGAGCCGACTGGCGCACGGTTGCCGTGCAGCCCGCATTGCCAAGCCCCAATTTCTCCAATGACCTCTTCGTCCGCGAATGGAGTTCGGCCTTCCTTCCAGCATCAATGGGTGCAGTTGCAAATAGCGATGCTTCAGATGTGCTGCACAAGGAATGGGCCAAGCGCACCGGCTTCATGATCACGGCAGGGTCGACTTCGATCCGCCAATTCGAACGTCCCTGCCGCATCGCCGGGGCTGCTGCCCGTACTGTCTTGTGCCAGGCAGCGGCGGAACGCTGGGACACAGCGTGGGAAAATTGCGATACCGCCAATGGCTTTGTGACCTTTGGCAAGAAGCGAATTGCTTTTGCCGAACTGGTTGCCGAAGCAGCCTCTTACGACCCGCCAAGCCCCGTACCTCTTCGCGCATCGCCTATAAACGGCCTTTCTGGTCGCGAAGCGATCCGCCTTGATGCGCCGGCAAAGGTCGATGGCAGCGCAAACTTTGCCGGCGATGTGCGCTTGCCGGACATGCTATATGCATCGGTGCGTGCCGGCCCGATTGGCGATACCCGGCTCAAAGAGCTGGATCGCGATGGTGCTTCCGGGATCAAAGGGCTGGTCGATGTTGTGCGCACTGACGCTTGGGTCGCTGCGCTGGCGAGCAATTGGTGGGCTGCGAACAAGGCGCTTGATGCGATGGCACCTGTTTTCGCAACAACCGGAAGGATGCCCGACAGTGCCGTAATGAACGAAGCGATGGAGCGTGCACTGGATAAAGGGCCGGGCTCGCGCTTCGTGGACATCGGATCGGTTGATGCGGCGCTCGACAAATCGGCGGGTACGAAGGTGTATCGCAGTCAATTTGCCGTACAGCCTGCGGTGCATGCGCCGATCGAAACGAGAAGCGCAACAGCGGAGTTCAAAAAGGGCCGCTTGACATTGTGGTTGGCAACGCAGGCCCCCGAAGCAGCAAAGGTCGTAGCAGCCAAGGCAATCGGTATAGACCTAAATGACGTGACCCTGATCCAGATGATGGCAGGGGGCAGCTTTGGTCGCAACCTCGACAACCGCATTGCCGGGCAGGCAGCAATTTTGGCGAAGCATGCCGGTCGTCCGGTGCAAGTGATATGGTCGCGCCCAGAAGACTTCATACGCGATATCGTTCGACCGCCAGCCCACGCGCGGATGACGGCGGCGCTGGGCAAGGGCGGCGTCATTCAAGGCCTTGCGATCCGTATCGCGGTTCCTGCTATGGCGAGGCAACAAATCCGGCGGCTCAAGGGTGACACGACAGTCGAGGCGTTGAAAGCGGTGACCGGAGACCATGATCCGCTGGCAATCGACGGTGCCGTTCCGCCATATTCGATTCCCAATCTCAGCGTTGATCATTTCCCGGTCGAACTGCCGCTACCGACCGGTTTGTGGCGGGGGAATGCGCATGGCTACACCGCCTTTTTTGTCGAAAGCTTTATCAACGAGCTGGCTGCCGCTGCGGGTATCGAGCCATTGTCATACCGTATGCAAATGCTGGTCGGGCAAACCCGCCTTGCCCGATGCCTAACCAGTGTTGCCGCGCTTGCTGGGTGGGATGGTGGAGTGGAAAACAGCGGCAAGGGGCTTGCTTGCCATTCGATGTATGGCAGTCACATCGCGGTTATCGCGACCGCACGCACCGGGGAGCAGGGCGTGCGCGTCGAACGGATTTCGGCGGTCGTTGATTGTGGACGCCTGATTAATCCTGAACTGGCGCGCCAGCAGGTCGAAGGCGGCATCATATTCGGTCTCGCACAAGCGCTGGGTTCGGCAACCGAATATGAAAATGGATTGCCGCTTGCGCGGCGCTTGCGCGACATTGACCTGCCGCAGCTTTCGGACATTCCTGAAATCGACATTGAATTCATCCGCAACGAAGAAGAACCTGGCGGGCTTAGTGAGCTTGGCGTGCCTGCGGTTGCACCTGCGATTGCCAATGCGCTTTTCTCCGCTGCAGGCGTGCGGCTAAGGGAATTGCCCTTATTGTCGCGCGGGCTGTGATCGATAAGCGCGGCGCATGAACATTCCAGCCAACCATCCCCCCATCAAGACACCTCGTATCGGGGTGTTGCTGGTCAATCTCGGTACGCCTGAAGCGCCTAATGCTTCGGCGGTACGCCGCTATCTGAAGCAGTTCCTATCAGACAAGCGGGTGGTGGAAATTCCGGCACTCATCTGGCAGCCGATATTGCGCGGCATCATCCTCAATGTGCGGCCCAAGAAATCCGCGGCCAACTATGCCAAGATCTGGATGCCCGAAGGATCGCCCCTGGCAGTTTACACCAAAGCGCAGGCTGAGGCGCTGCAGGCCCGACTGGGGGATGCAGTCGATGTTCGCTACGCCATGCGTTATGGCGAGCCATCGATCGAACGCCAGTTGGCCGCGATGAAGGCAGATGGCTGCAACCGCATCCTGCTTGCTCCGCTCTATCCGCAATATTCGGGTGCAACCACGGCGACCGTGGTCGACGAGGCGTTCCGGTCACTGGCGGCGATGCGTTGGCAACCGGCGCTGCGGACGATGCCGACCTACCATGACGATCCGGCCTATATCGACGCGCTTGCAGCATCGCTGAAAAGCGAACTCGCAAAGCTCGATTTTGAGCCGGATGCGGTTATCGCGAGTTTCCACGGAATGCCCGAACGGACATTGCACCTAGGCGACCCCTATCATTGTCAGTGCCATAAAACGGCGCGATTGCTGTCGGAAGCGCTTGGCAAGCCGTTGACCATCGCCTTCCAATCGCGCTTCGGCCGGGCCAAGTGGCTTGAGCCATCAACCGAAGACACGATCAAGCGATTGGCAGAAGACGGCAAAAAGAAGATCGCAATATTTGCGCCCGGTTTTTCGGCCGATTGCCTCGAAACACTCGAGGAGCTGGCACTGCAAGGCAAGGAGCAGTTCGAGGAAGCAGGGGGTGAGCGCTACGCCTATCTGCCATGCCTCAATGCCGATGCCGCAGGTATGGAAATGCTCGAAACGCTTGTCCGGCGAGAGCTTTCGGGCTGGCTATGAATAGCATTGCACTGACGTTCACGTAAACTTGTTGCTCCTTCGGACTCTGGCTATGCCCTTGGCAAGACAAGGATATAGCAGGAGTGGGTGAATGACGCGCATAGCAGTGGTAACCGGCGGTACACGCGGCATCGGTGAAGCAATCAGTTTGAAGCTGAAGGAAAAAGGTCGGCTGGTCATCGCCAACTATGGCGGCAATGATGCTGCGGCCAAGGAATTTTCGGATCGCACCGGAATTGCCGTGCGCAAATGGGATGTAGGCAACCACCAAGCCTGCCTTGATGCATGCGCGGCTATCGAGGCTGAATTCGGCCCGATCGATATCATGGTCAACAACGCCGGCATCACTCGCGATGCGACGATGGTGAAGATGACGTTCGAGCAGTGGGACGAGGTAATCCGCGTCGATTTGACGGGCTGTTTCAACATGGCGAAAGCTGTGTTCGCCGGCATGCGCGAACGTAAATGGGGCCGCATCGTCAATGTGGGCTCGGTCAACGGTCAGGGCGGGCAGATCGGCCAGGTCAACTATGCCGCTGCCAAATCAGGCATCCACGGCTTTACCAAGTCGTTGGCGATGGAGGGGGCGCGTTTTGGCGTCACCGCCAATGCGATCGCGCCAGGCTATATCGCGACTGAAATGCTGTCGACGATCCCTGAAAATGTGATGGAGAAGATTGTCGCACAAATTCCGATCGGTCGTCTCGGCCAGGCTGACGAAATTGCGCGCGGGGTCGAATTCCTGACTAGCGACAATGCCGGCTTCATCACTGGTTCGACGCTATCGATCAATGGTGGGCAGCACATGTATTGAACATGGCCGAACGGTCACCCTACCATCCGCCGGTCAAGCGCAGCGTAACCATTGCTGGGCATCAGACGTCAATAAGCCTTGAGCCGTTGTTCTGGGAAATGCTGCGTGCGGCATCCGAAGAAACAGGCCAGCCGATCAACGCGCTGGTAGCGGCAATCGACAATGAACGGCTGGCATCGCCGACGCCAAGCGGTCTTGCCGGCGCCATTCGCATCTGGCTGGTAAAGCGGCTGCAGCTATCGAAAGGCTGAAAAAATAAGTGCCGCCCTGCATTGCAGTGGCGGCACAGGTTGCGACCCAAACCGCGCGGGACTGGCCCGATACGTTCGGTAGGTACGTTGCGGGAGAAGTAATCCGACTGGCGTTCGGCCTGCAACAAGCCGGGTCATCGCTCGTTCGGGGGGTCCGCAATAACTGGAAAATGCGGTTTCAAGGGAGGGTAAGGGACCGCACTTTGCC
>DASUDM010000004.1:0-9169 GCA_036275575.1 Sphingorhabdus sp.
ATTGCCGCCAAACATGGCGAGCGGAAGCAACCCGCCAATTGCAGTAACGGAGGTGAGCAATACCGGCAGAAAGCGCACTTCGCCGGCCTGTTCGATGGCATCGCGCAAGCCAAGGCCGCGCTCGCGCAATTGCGACGTGAAGTCGACCAGCAGGATCGAATTCTTGATCTCTATACCAATGAGCGCGACAAATCCGATAACTGCGAGGAAGGAGAGGTTGTTGCCTGTTACCAGCAATCCCAAAAGCCCGCCAAAAGTGCCAAGCGGGATGACTCCGGCAACCACCAAAGCCTCGCGAAACTCGCCAAACTCAGCAACCAGAATGCCGAATATGATGAAAAGGGCAATCAGGATTACCGGACCGAAGCCCGAAAAAGTGTCATTGATCTTTTCCGCCTCACCGCCAACGCGGATCGAATAGCCAATCGGAAGCTCAAGCTTGTCGAGCCTTGTCTTTGCCTCTTGGGTGATCTTTGAAGGCAAAGCACCGTCTTGTGTCTGTGCGGTGATTTCTACCGTACGCTCCAGATTGCGCCGCGTTATCAGCGGCGCAACCGAGACCAATTGCGGATTTGTAATCTCTCCAAGAGCCACCGGCGCCCCGCTGCGGGTTGCCACATAAATCTGGTCCAGCGCCGAAACCGGTTGGGTATCTTGCAGCGGCAATCGGACGGTTACCGGATAACTATCGCCTTCATTGTCGCGGAATGTGCCCGCGCGTTCGCCCGAAAGCGCGAAGCGGATGATCCGTCGCGGCGAGCCTGCAGGTATATCAAGCAGTGCCGCCTTGCCTTCATCAATCTGCATGTCGAGATCAAGCCGGTCGGTCGCGACGGGATTCACAACGTCGCGCGTGCCCGGCACATCATGCAGCACCGCTTGCACCTTGCCAGCCAGTTCTTTCAGAACCTTGAGATCCGGGCCGACCACCCGGAATTCAACCGGCGCGTTGATAGGTGCCCCATTCTGGAAAAGCACGAGTTTGACCCGCGCGCCGCTTATACGATCAAGCTTTTCGCGCAAGCGCTCGACCATTCGCATGCTCTCTTCGCCGCGCCACTTGTCCATCACCGCGAGAACTTCGCCGATGGTCGTCGTCTCGGCAGATTCAAAACTGTTGTAGAAAACCGACGGGTTTTTGCGACCGACATTTTCGGCGCGCACTTCGATCGAAGGTTCCTTGGCAAGGATTTCCGAAACCTGCCGGATGATCCTGCCGGTCTCATCGAGGCTGGTACCCTGCTCTGCCTGCACGGTGACCCTGAAATAGGAGGAATCGGCATTGGGAAAAAGGCTGAAACCCAGAACAGGTACCAGACCAAATGCGCCGATGGTCAGTGCCAGCGCGCCCCAAACCGTCCGGCGCGGATTTTCGAGCGCTTTGTGCAGCACAGGCCTGTAGAATCGGTCGATTTTCTCCATCAGCCATTGCAGCAGCGGATTGCCATGTTCATCGCCATCACGCTTGAGCAGGCGGCTGGCGAGGAACGGGATGATGGTCAGCGATATCACCAGCGATGCCGTCACGGTGAAGATGATCGTTCCAATGAAGCTCATCGTGAACTTGCCGGCCCCTTCCGGCAAGAAAAGCATCGGAACGAAGGCAAAAACAAGAACCCCTGTCGAACCCATCACCGCAAGGCTGATTTCCTTGGTGCCGTCGATGGCGGCCTGCATCCGTTCCTTACCCATGCGCAAATGGCGGGACACATTTTCGATCACAACAATCGAGTCGTCCACCAACAACCCCAGCGAAAGGATGAAGCCGGCAACCACCAGCTGGCTAAGGTTGAAGCCCATCGCGTAGACCGCGACCAGCCCCGATGCGAGTGAGAGCGGGATAGAAACCATCACTATAACTGCAGCCCGCCATCCCAAGGGTAAAAGGGTGATCATGACGAGCCCCAGCGCGATCGCGAAATCGCGCGCTAGCTCTGCCAGGCGTTTGGCGATGTCGCGGCTTTGGTCGAATTGGAGAACCACCTTTATGTCGGGGGGCAGCACCTTCTTCTGGTTTTCGAGCTCCGCCAGAAGCGCGTTGCGCAGCTTGGTCGCATCAGTTCCGGCCTTCTGGTTTGCCGTTATCCAGATTGCCCGCTGGCCATTGTGATAGACGCGCGAACGCGTTTCCTCCGCACCCCAGAAGACATCGGCGACATCTCCCACCCGCAGGATGGTGCCCTCGTTCGACCGCAGCGGCAGGTTGCGAATCGTATCCAGCGATTTGAATGCCCCGCCCGCTTCCACATTGAAACGCCGGGTTCCGCTGACCACGGCGCCGCTGGCGACATCCGCTCCACCCAGCTTCAACGCATCGGCGATGCTGCTTGCCGGCAGACGTAATTCGGCCAATCGCTCTGGCTTGATAGCGACCGTCACTTCGGGTTGCGACAGGCCATGGACTTCGGATTCGCGCACCGCATTGTAGCGAGAAAAGGCCTCGGATATGTCACGGCCATATTTTTCCATGCGTCGCCAGCTTGCGGTTTCACTGACCAAAGCAATCTGCAAAACAGATGCGTTGGTGGTGCGCATCTTTTTGAAATCAAGGCGGGCGAGGTCTGCTGGCAGACGGCTGCGGATCGCGGTTACTTCGCGGACGGTGTCGTTGAAATAGCGATCGGGGTCGCCCGACCAATCAAACTCCGCGCGGATAACGGTGCTGCTGTCGTTGCTGGTCGAGACGATCTCCTTCACGTCCTCCAGACCTTGCATCAACTCTTCGATCGGCTTGGCGACCGTCTGCTCCATCTCCTCCGCGTCGGCACCGGGCTGGATTGCGGTTATGACAACCACCGGCAGCGGGAAATGCGGATCGACTGCGCGCGGTATCGAAGAGAAGGCCGAATAACCAAGCGCGATCAGCAAGCTGAACATCACCAGCGTCAACTGCCAGCGGCGGATGGCAAATTCGGTTACGTTCATGCGCGCGCTGCCCGGCCCGGATCGCAGCGCATATCAGCCAGGCGCCTTTGTCATGCGCACCTTGGCTCCGGTACGCAGTTTCTCGGCTCCCGATGTGACCAGCAAGTCGCCTTGCTTCAATCCGCCGGTGATGACTACCGCACCATCGGTGATGCGCTCGATTGCGACATTGCGGGTTTCAACACGCTCGCTCTTCGGATCGACGATATAGACGAGCCCCTCATTTGCGCGGACTCCGAAGATTGCACTTGCCGGGATTTGCAAGGATCCGTCGTCGCCCGCCGGCAATTTGATGCTGGCTGTACCGATCTGGCCGGATTTGAGCTGTGTCGACGATGGCAAGCTGAATTGGATGGTGAACGCACCCGTTGCCTGGTTGGCGCGACCGTCAATTTCGCTGATTGTTGCCATAACGGGCGCGGACCCAAGCGCAGGCAGACTGATCTCTGCGGCCATGCCTACACGCAAGCGGGCAGCATTTCGATCAATGACCGGCGCCCTGAAGACAAAACCGTCATCGCCCTCGCCAAGGATAAGCGCAGGCGTGCCGGCCGCCACGACCTGGCCCGGCTGAACATTGCGCATCAGCACCACCCCGCTCGACGGGGCATATAATTGCGCAGTTCCTCGCGCGAAGCCGGCTTGGGCAACACGCGCGCTGGCGGCTTTGGCTGTGGCCTCAGCTGCCTCATAGCGCGCTTTGGTGATCCAGCCTTCGGCATAAAGCTGTTTGATACGTTCAAACTCGGCTTGGGCCCGGCTGCGTTCCGCCTCGGCGGCACTCAGATCAGCACCGACGCTTGTCGTATCCAGCGCGGCAAGAAGCGCGCCTTGCTTGACATAGTCACCCTCTTCAAAGCGAACCGATGCGACCTTTCCGGGAGTGGTAAAACCCAGCGGGGTTTCCCGGCGATAACGGACGGTGCCTACTGCGCTGATCGTTTGCAGCATGGCACCGGGTTGCACGCTCATCACCTGGACGGGGAAAACTTCCTCACTCGGCGCTGCCTTGTTATCATCCTTTTCTCCGCAGCTATAAATTAGCGGCGTCGACAAAAGCAAAGCTATTGCAAGGCGATGTGCGCGGCTGGACACGCTTCCTCCGATAAAATCCCTGACAGCGCTTGGTAGGCGAAACTTGGTGCCAAGGAAACTATCGATTGCATTTCGCAATGCATTTTATTTTTTGTCCCGGTGCGCAGCAAGCAAGGGCGGATCGCGGCGACCAGCATTTGCCGACAGAGATGCCATTTTGTCGATTTCCTCGCGAAGCATTGTTACCCGGGTTTGCCAGCGATAATGGGTTGGCGCACTGAAAATGCCGAGACCGGTTTCCTTGCCATAGCGTTCCCAGAAGGTGATGGCAGCCTCAGGATCATAGCCCGCATTGGCCATCAACCAGACAGAAAGCCGGTCTGCCTCTTCTTCGGTATCCTTGATAACGCTTGTTTTGCCCTTTTTGGTTGCATTGATGCGCGGGCGATGATCAAGCAGATTATGCGCCATTTCGTGCGCGACGACCGCTGCCAGTTCATCATCGTCTTGAACATAGTCTATAAGTCCGCTGGTAACGCGGACACGAACCCCGTCGGCGCCAGCATCACGTTTGGGGCGGACATCGACCCAGAAATCGGATCTGCAGACCGGATCGGGGGAAATGGTCAACTTGCGCTCTCCTGCCCGCGTTGCGAGCGTGATTGCGATGCGGCCGTCGCGATCGAGGATGGTTTGCAATTCGGCGCGAATGGTATCGATCCGCCGCGATGTCATTCTGGCCGATTGCGCCCATTCCCATTGCTGGCCATTGCGCGCCGCAAGTCCGTCACCCGGCACAATCCCGGCT
Source organism: Sphingorhabdus sp. (assembly GCA_036275575.1). GTDB lineage: Bacteria > Pseudomonadota > Alphaproteobacteria > Sphingomonadales > Sphingomonadaceae > Sphingorhabdus_B. Next base: position 4,769 of record DASUDM010000004.1, read on the forward strand.
TGCGCCGCCGGTCCACCTTCAACAACAGCAGCGACGGCCACGGGTTGGCGAAAATCAAATGCCACGCGCGCGTTTTCGGCATCGCCATATTGGGCAATATCGTGCAGCACCCATCCCGGATTGCGCATCTGGTTGCGGCAATAAGGGGCATTGGCGCGCGCCAGATGAAAACCGACTGTTGCCAGCCGAAGGTCTTTTTCGATCAGCTGCTCATAGGCCGCGATGATTTCGCCATTTTCTTTTCGCCCTGTCGCACCAACAGCTCCCAAAAGGGCGATGGCGGCCAAAATGATAGCAAAAAACTTCATGCTGCGGCCCTGCGCAATCGATCATTGATGGCGGCGCCAATGTCTTTGTCGGGGATCGGCGCAATCGCAATCGATGCGCGATCAGTTGCATCGGCAATATGCAGGGCGTCGAACAAGCGCGCCGCTGCCTCGGCAAGGTCGCCGTCGACCGAAAGTGAATCGTCACCGGTTATGCTCCCAAAGCCGATATGCCACTCACCGGGCTGGGCCGTAGCAGCGTTTAGCCGGACGGGCTTTGACGGCGCATAATGGCTGGCCAATTGCCCCGGGGCCTCGATTTTCGCTTCGACCACTGGCAGTGGAGGTTCGCCCAAAAGTTGCTCGATGTCCGCCACCGTTACCGGTCCGGGGCGCAGCAACTGCCAGCCATTATCCCGCACCGCGACGATGGTCGACTCAAGGCCAGCCGAACATGGCCCCGCATCAAGAACGAGCGGCATCGCTTCGCCGAAACTGCGCGCGACGTGCTCGGCACGGGTTGGGCTGATACTACCGCTGCGGTTGGCCGAAGGTGCCGCCAGGAACAATCCGCTCTGCTTTAGCACCGCCTGCATCACCGGATGCGCGGGGCAGCGTAGCGCAATGGTCGGCAACCCCGCGGTCACCGCTTTCGCCACCGGCGCTCCGGGTTGCAATGGGAGCACCAGAGTCAACGGGCCAGGCCAGAAGCGGAAAGCAAGCATTGCAGCGCGCTCGTCAAATTGCGCCAGCCGCTCGGCGGCGGCATGATCAGTCACATGCACGATCAGCGGATTGAAATCGGGTCGACCCTTGGTTCTGTAAATATTGGCAACTGCCTCAGCATTCGAGGCATCTGCCGCAAGGCCATAGACCGTCTCGGTAGGAATAGCGACGACTTCGCCCGCGCGCAGCCTTTCGACCGCCTCCGCTATTGCGGCGGAGTCGGCCTTTGCTATCCGGCCATGTCCTAGGGGATTTGAGCCTGCCATCATCCCGCGCTATAGGCCGTGAAACCCGCAAGCAACAGGCCCCAAAATGACCTTTATCGCACCCGTTACCGAACAGCTGTTCGTCCTGAAGCATATAGCCGGCATAGAAGAGCTGGCGGCGCATGACCGATTTGCTGATGCAAGCCCCGACATGGTCGAGGCGATTGTCGGCGGAATCGGCGAGTTTGCAGCCAGCGAATTCTACCCGCTGCGCCGAATCGGCGATACCGTCGGCGCGCGACTGATCGACGGGCGCGTGGTGATGCCCGAAGGCTTTGTCGATGCTTACAAGGCCTATGTCGCCAATGGCTGGGGTTCAATCAACGCACCAGCCGACTTTGGCGGCCAAGGCCTGCCTTTCAGCCTTGCGACAGTCGCGCTCGACTCGCTGGGCGCCGCCAACATGGCCTTTGCCCTTTGCCCGATCCTGTCGGTCGGGGCGATCGAGGCAATCAACCATCATGGATCGGATGCGCAAAAGGCGATGTTCCTGCCCCGGCTTTCGACCGGCGAATGGACGGGAACAATGAACCTGACCGAACCACAGGCCGGTTCTGACGTTGGAGCACTCAAAACCTCCGCAACCCCCCGTGGCGATGGTACCTACCAGATCAAGGGGCAGAAGATTTACATCAGCTTTGGCGATCATGACATGGCCGGCAACATCGTCCACCTCGTGCTGGCGCGCACCCCTGATGCCCCGGCCGGCACCAAGGGTATCTCGCTGTTCCTGGTGCCCAAATATCGGGTGAACGAAGACGGCTCGCTTGGAGAGCGCAACGATATCAAGGTGGTCTCGATCGAGCACAAGATGGGGATCAATGCCTCGCCCACCTGCGTGCTCGCCTTTGGCGACGAAGGCGAATGCATTGGCGAACTGATCGGCCCTGAATTTGGCGGAATGCGGGCCATGTTCACGATGATGAACAATGCCCGGCTCAATGTCGGGCTCGAAGGCGTGCAAATTGCCGAGGCCGCAACGCAAAAGGCGATCGCCTTTGCGCAAGATCGTGTCCAGTCTGCACGCGCGGGTGAGACCAGCCGCGATTCGGTGGCGATTATCGAGCATCCCGATGTGCGCCGCATGTTGATGCGGATGAAGGCGGGGACGCAGGCAATCCGCGCGCTGCTTTACTGCGCCAGCGGTTTTGTCGACCGTGCAGCGCTGGGAATTGAAGGCGCGCAGGAGATGGTGGACCTGTTGACCCCGCTCGCCAAAACCTACGGCACCGATATGGGTAGCGAAATCGCCTCGCTCGGCATCCAGGTACATGGCGGCATGGGCTTTATCGAGGAAACCGGTGCGGCGCAGCTTTATCGCGACATCCGGATCGCGGCGATATACGAAGGCACCAACGGTATCCAGGCAGCGGATCTGGTGGGGCGAAAGCTAGGGATGCGCGGCGGCGATGCCATTCGCGACCATCTGGCACGCATCGGGCAGGAGGCTGGCAATCATGGCGCGCTGAAAGCGCTTGCCGGCGCGTGCACCGAAATAACCGAATGGATGATTGGCGGCGCATCGACCGATGAAAAGCTGGCCGGAAGCTATCCCTTCACCACCATGATGGCGGTCGCGACATCGGGTTGGCTGATGGCAAGGCAATTGCGCGCTGCCGAAGCCGAAGGCGGCAATACGCCTTTCCTGAAGGCCAAGATTGCCGCGTGTCGCTATTATCTTGATGTGATGGTGCCCGAGGCATTGTCGCTGAAAGGCAGCGCAATGGCGGGGGCAGATTTGCTCTATGCGCTCGATGCGGAAGGCATGGCGGCTTGAGCGAAGAGCTGCTCCGCCGCATCGCCGATGCATTGGAGAGACTGGCCCCACCGACGGCTGAACCGGCGGATTTGGAAGTACATGCAGCCTATCATTGGGATGGCCTTTCCCTCGCAGCGGTTACCAGTTTTGACCCGCTGCCGGACAGCCTGATCGTGGGTGTCGATCGGCAAAAGCAGGCCATCACCGAGAACAGCCGCCGCCACGCACAGGGCCATGCAGCGCATGACGTGCTGCTCTGGGGCGCGCGTGGCATGGGGAAATCCGCACTCGTCAAATCGGTGACGGGAGGCCTACAGGCAGAAGGGCTGGCGCTGGCGCTTGTCGAAACAACGTCAGACCAATTGGCAAGCCTGCCACAATTGTTCGCCCTGCTTGGCAACGCGAACCGGCGTTTCATCCTGTTTATCGACGATATGGCATTCGAAGGCGACGATAGCGGGCCTCGCCGCTTGCGCTCGATGCTCGAGGGTGGTTCCGAGGCGCGCCCGGCCAATGTCCGGCTTTATGTCACGTCAAACCGGCGCAACATTGTCGAACGGCGGCAGGATGAGGAAGATGCCGCGGTCAATGCGCGCGATGTTGCCGATGATCGGTTGGCGCTTGCCGACCGTTTTGGTCTGAAGCTTGGTTTCCAATATCCCGACCAGCCGGCTTTCCTCGAAATGGTCGCTGCCTATGCGGCGCATTTCGGCCTCGACTGGGAGGAAGCGGATGCCCTTGCCTTCGCCCACCAACGCGGCGGTCGATCAGGGCGCATAGCCTGGCATTACACCGTCGAACTCGCTGGCAGGGCAGGCCGAAGCCTCTAAAGCGCCTTTTCGTAGATGCGGTAAACCTTGTTCACCTTGCCGCCCACGGCCTCACCGACCGAGACCATGGGACCGTTGGACGACAATACCCAGCCGAAATCTCCGCGCGTCGCGCCGAATTTCGAAACGGCATCGCGGCGGATATATTCGATCAGCATGAAAGCGAGCTGGCTGGCAGTGCGCGTGCCCTGCAGTTTCTTGACCACACCCATCAGCGGGACGCGCATAGTCGTCACCTGCGGCTTGCCGACATTCAGCCACCAGAGCAGCTTGGCCCAGTTGAAGGGCCAGAGCGAGCCGCCATATTTGGCCAGTTGCTCGTTAAGGTCGGGTACCGTCATCATGAAGGCGACCGGCTCGCCATCGATTTCGGCGACGCGGATCAGATCTTCGAAAACGATGGGCTTCAGTTTCTTCCCCGCATAAGCGACTTCGGCCGGGGTGAACGGTACGAAGCCCCAATTGTCGCTCCATGCATCGTTGAGGATTGATAGGATCAGCGCGGCTTCATCGTCGAATTTGCTTTTGTTCACGCGGCGGATTTTGATCTTACC
>DASUDM010000005.1:0-2794 GCA_036275575.1 Sphingorhabdus sp.
AACAATGGCTGCGTCAACGGCCGCACCCAATATGTTGAAGATGGTGATCGCTGGATCCGAACCTTTGTACCGAACAATGAAGCACAGGTTTCCATCGTCAGTTTCCAGCCGGCAAGCAGCACATATCGCATCGAACGCCACTTGCTGGGTGCCGAGGCGATGCAACAGGCGCGCGAAGCCCGTAAACAATATGATGTGAAAAGCTGCGCAGCTGATCCGGAAACGATCGATAGAGTGCGGGCGATGAACTCAGCCGTTCGCCAGTTATTGCCACAACAACCCAACGAACTGCTGACCTTCAACTGCAACTGAAACTTTGCGTGGCCGGATTTTGCCGTTAAGGCCTGAGTCGAAAATGGCTGACAATTCTCCCCTCGAGCAGTTCAAACAGGTGCTGACCGGCACGGCGCGCGCGATTGCGCAAGAGCCGGAGATAGAACTCGCCTTCACCGCCGACGCGCCTACACAGGCGGGAAAAAATTTCCGTGTACCTATGCCTGGACGCTCGCTGCCGCCTGAGCAAATTGCAGAGGCGCGCGGATTTGCTGACAGTTTTGCGCTGCGTCTAAAACATCATGACGCAGCACGCCATGCGGCGCTGCGCCCGCATGAGGTAATGGCAGGCGCCGCGTTTGACGCGATTGAAACGGCACGCATCGAGGCGCTGGGTTCGCGCGCGATGGAAGGGGTTAAGGGCAATCTCACCCATTCGCTGGAAATGCGGCTGCGCACCGACCCGATATCGCGCGCGCAGGCGGCAGAGGAAGTCCCCATCTCGACTGCGCTTGCCTTGATGGTGCGCGAACGGCTGACGGGGCAAGCTGTCCCCGAAAGTGCGGCGCCGGGTGTGGACATGCTCCGCGACTGGATTGAGGAAAAGGCAGGAAAGGACCTTGATGCGCTCGGCCTCGCGCTCGACGATCAGGCCGCTTTTGCCTCGCTCGCGCAGACGATGCTTGAGCATCTCGACCTCACCGAAGGCGAGATTGAGCCCAATGACGCCGATGAAGGCGGCGACGAATCCGAGCAGGAACAAGAGCAGGACGGCGAGAGCGATGACGAGGGCCAGGGCGAAGCCGGCCAGGCCGAAGCCCGTGCCGAACCGCAGGAGGGCGAAGGCGAGGAAACCGAGGCCGATTACGATTCGACCGACATGGACGACATGGACGATGCCGATGGCGACATGGGCGAAGACGGCATGCAGCCGGTCAACCCTCAACGCCGCAATTGGGATCACATGCCCGAGAGCGACTATAAGAGCTGGACGACCAAATATGACGAGGTTGTCGGCGCGACTGATCTGGCCGATGAAGATGAGCTCAATCGCCTGCGCGCCTATCTCGACCAGCAACTGTCCGGGCTGCAGGGCGCAGTAACCCGCCTTGCCAACCGCCTGCAGCGCCGCCTTATGGCGCAACAGAACCGCAGCTGGGATTTCGACCAGGAAGAAGGTTTGCTCGATGCAGCGCGCCTTGCCCGTATCGTTGTCTCGCCGGGAAGCTCGCTGAGCTACAAGGTCGAGCGCGATATTGAATTCCGCGATACCGTGGTCACGCTCTTGATCGACAATAGCGGCTCGATGCGTGGCCGCCCGATCAGCATTGCCGCGATCAGCGCCGACATCATGGCGCGCACGCTTGAACGTTGCGGTGTGAAGACCGAGATTTTGGGCTTCACCACCCGCGCATGGAAAGGCGGGCAATCGCGTGAGGACTGGCTCGCCGCCGGACGCCCCGCCATGCCCGGCCGCCTCAATGACCTGCGCCATATCGTCTACAAAAAGGCCGATGAGCCTTGGCGCCATGCACGCCGCAACCTTGGCCTGATGATGCGCGAAGGATTGCTCAAGGAAAATATCGACGGCGAGGCCCTGCTCTGGGCGCACAACCGCCTAATCGCCCGCCCCGAAGACCGCCGCATCCTGATGGTGATCTCCGACGGTGCGCCGGTCGATGACTCGACGCTATCGGTCAACCACGGCGGCTATCTTGAACAGCATCTGCGCCGCGTGATCGAAATGATCGAAAACCGCAGCCCGGTGCAACTCGTCGCCATCGGCATCGGCCATGACGTTACCCGCTATTACCGCCGCGCCGTCACCATCATGGATGCCGAACAATTGGGCGGAACGATGATCGAGCAATTGGCTGGATTGTTCGACGAGGAATAGGCTTGCAATTCTGCCACGGCATGACATTCATTTAATCAAACGATTAAATCGATGGGAGCCGGATATGAATGTAAGCGAAGCCGTTGCCAGCCGCCGGTCGGTGCGCGAATTTCTGGACAAGCCGGTGGACAAGGCTTTGCTCGAACGCATCCTGCAAAAGGCCCAAAATGCGCCGTCAGGCGGCAATACGCAGCCGTGGAACGCCGTGATGGCGACCGGCGAACCGCTCAAGAAATTGCTGGCAGCGGTCGCTGAAGTCGTTCCCCAGGGGCCCGCCGCGCACAAGCCCGAATATAACATCTATCCGCCCGAACTAGATGGCCGGTACAAGGACAGCCGCTTTGGCGTGGGCGAAGCGATGTACGCCGCACTCGATATTCCCCGCGACAACAAGATGGCGCGGCTGATGTGGTTCGCGCGCAATTTCCGCGCCTTTGACGCGCCGGTGCTGATGCTGATCCATACCCCGCGCTATATGGGCCCACCGCAATGGTCGGATATCGGTATGTGGCTGCAGACCGTAATGCTGCTGCTGCGCGAAGAAGGGCTTGATAGTTGCGCGCAGGAGGCGTGGGCGATCTATACCCCGCAAATCCGGCAATGCTTCCCGATCCCTGATGATCA
>DASUDM010000006.1:0-6625 GCA_036275575.1 Sphingorhabdus sp.
CGTCGGGGGCTGCTGACGTTGACCGATGTCGTGATGCCGGTCGCGCGGGTACAGGCAGCCCTGATCGAGACCGGCCCTGTCCGCAAGTTGAGCGGCTGGCATGCGCTAAAGTTCGTCAGCCTGGCGCAGGAGAGCAAGGACGAAAGCCATCATATGGTCGCCCCGTTGGCGCAGCTGGAGGAAATTTCGCCGATCATGGCCGAGGCAGGCATCGTTTTGCCTGCCGCCGATGCGCAGTTCAGGCGTGCCCCCCTGCTCTGGTGGGCGCAAAGCCTTGGCTATCTCTGGATTGCGATCGCAATCGGCATGGCGGCTGTCATGATTTTTGCGCAAGCGCCCTTTTCCAAGGCCGGCTGGATGCTGCTGATACCGGCTGCCTTCATACCCCTCGTCTGGCTCGAGTGGCGCAATTATGGCGACCTTGTCGACGATGGCCAGATTTGCATGCGCGAAAACTGGTGGAACCAGCATTTGACCATCGCGCCCAAAGTGAAGGTTCAGAGCGCCGAAGTTTCGCAGGGCCCGATAGCCCGCTTGTTCGGACTCGCAACGCTGCATTTCGGGATAGCGGGCGGCTCGCTCCGGTTCGCGGCGCTGCCGCTAAATGACGCGCTGGCGATCCGCGACCGCATCATGGATGCAGTCGCGCCAGTCGATTTTTCCGAAATCAATCGAAGGGGCTGAGCGTCTGCTCTTCGATGACGCTGCCGTCATCCTTGCGGAGCGACAGTTTCACTTTCCGTGCGCTCCAATCGATATCGATCTGGCCGAAATTGGGTATCGCCCAGAAGCCGCCGGTGCGCGCCGGATCGGGCTCGCGTTCGCTATTGTCGCCCTTGCCAAAAGCAAAGTTGAGCGACGACGAAGTAAAATCCCATAACGGCTTCGAGAGCCCCGGCACATCTGTCTTGTAGAAGCCAGCTGCGTGGCGATCGCCCGAAAGGATCAACGCGTTGTTGACGCCTTTGTCAGCCAACAATCGATAAAGCTTTGCACGTTCCTTCGGGAAGTTGGTCCAGCCTTCATAATTGTGTGCGCTGGTGATCACCTGTGTCGACGAAACGATAATGCGCAAATCGGCGGGCTTTGACAATTCGGACGCGAGCCATTGCCATTGCACCTCGCCCAGCAAAGTAGCTTTGGGGTCTTCATTGGGCAGGTACCAGCCCAATGCCGGGCCCGGGTCGCGATAGGGCATGCGCACCAGATCCGAGCGGAAGAAACGGGTGTCGAGCAGGATGAACTGCACCCTTTTCCCTTCGGGCCCGACTATGCGGCTTTCATAAACACCAGGGCGCGACTTCACCTCTTCGGAGGCATTCCAATAGGTTTCATAGGCCTTTTCAGCATATTCCTTGAACGCGAAGCTGCCACCCGCATCATTGGCGCCGAAATCATGATCGTCCCAACTGGTCATCATAGGAACGGAACGGCGGAAGCGATCAAACTCTTGCCGGGTGGAAAGCTTGCGATAGCTGGCTGGCAAAGTCGGGATATCGGCGCTCCATGGCGAACCTGTGTCGCCATAGACATTGTCACCGATAAGAAGAAATGCCTGCGGCTTCTGGGCGGCAATGACATCCCAAAAGGCCATCGACCGGTTTTCGTTCTGGCACGATCCAAAGGCAATGCGCGTCAACACCGTATCGCTTGCCAGCGCAGGATTGGGTGCGGCAGCAGGCAGTTTCGATTGAAGCGCCGCATAATAAGGGCGCAGCGCCTCTTGCGCGCTTTGCGGGCTGGCCGATGCGGTAGAAGGCGATCCGGCCGGTCCGCCGGAACAACCTGCTGTCAACATCGCTGCCGCTGAAACCAATATCCAATTCTTCGTTCGCATCATGCTTCCTTCATTTCTGCCAAACCACGCGGTGCCGCCAGATGATGTCAATCCAGTGACATTGTGCCGCGCCGCTGTGCTGGTTACAAGCAATCAACAATTCGGGAGGTTTTTCATGCGCAAATTCTTCATCACCGCACTGCTGCTGGGTGCAGCAATCCCCGCCCATGCCGATGCAGGTGCCGAGGTCAAATCGCTGGTCGAAGAATATTGGGCGATGTCGCTGAAAGAATCGCCGATTTATGCCAGCTCGCTGGGGGTCGACGAGTATGCCAGCGAAGTCGGGGATTTCAGCCTTGCCGGGCGCGATCGTTTTGCCGCCGCCAGCGCCGCGATTCTCGCCAAACTGCAGAAAGTCGATTCCTCCCAACTTAATGCTACCGACAAGATCGAATATGGAATCCTGAAACGCACATTGGAGGAGAATGTCGAAGCCAATCGCTATGGCCAGCGGACAATCAATTTCTCGACCTATTCGGGATGGCACCAGAGCTTTGCCGGGATGGCGGACAACCTGCCTTTTCGCAACAAGGCCGATTTTGAAAGCTACAATGCACGGCTGAAACAATATGCGCGCGTGAACGAACAATCGCTCGCGGTCGCCAACGAAGCCCTCAAAGGCAAATATGTGCTGCCGTGCGTGGTACTCAACGGATATGAACAAGGCATATTGGGGCTGATCGTGGCGGATAAGGACATCCACCAATCACGCTTCATGGGCCCCTATCATCGCCGCCGTCCTGAAAACATGACAGAGAGCGAATTCAATGCACTGGCCGCCGAGGCCGGGGCGACGATTTCGACGGTAATCCACCCGGCACTGCAAAAACATCTCGATTGGTTCGCGAAAAGCTACAAACCCAATTGCGCCAAAAATCCCGGCGTATCCGCGCAACCTGGCGGCAAGGACTATTATAATTTCCGCATTCGGCAGGAAACGACAACCAACCTGACCGCAGACCAGATCCACGAACTGGGATTGAAGGAGGTCGCTCGCATCCGCGCCGAAATGGTCGAGGTCGCCAAAAAGGCCGGATATGAAAGCCGGGAAGCGTTCATCCAGCATCTGCGCACCGATCCGCAATATTATGCCGTGACCCCGGAAGAGTTGATGGAAAAGGTCGCGCGGGTGAACAAGATCATCGATGGCAAGATGCCCGGCCTGTTTCACCGCCTGCCCCGGCTGCCTTATGGCATCAAGGAAATCCCTGCCGAAATCGCCGAGGGCACAACCACTGCTTATTACAATCCTGGCTCACCTGCGATCGGGATTGCCGGTTTCTATTTCGTCAACACGTCGAAACTCGACCAGCGTCCCTTATGGGAGATCCCCGCATTGTCTGTGCACGAAGCCGTGCCCGGCCATCACCATCAGATCGCGTTGCAACAGGAATTGGAACTTTCCGACTTCCGCAAGAATGGCGTCTTCTTCACAGCGTTCACCGAAGGCTGGGGGCTCTACTCGGAACGGTTGGGGATCGAGATGGGGCTCTATGATACCCCCGCCAAGGATATGGGCCGCTTGTCTTACGAAATGTGGCGGGCTTGCCGTTTGGTTGTCGACACTGGCATCCACGCCAAAGGATGGAGCAAGGAACAGGCGATCGCCTTCATGACCGACAACAGCGCCTTGTCAGCTGCGAATATCGAGGCCGAGGTCAACCGCTATATCAGCTGGCCCGCGCAGGCGCTCGCCTACAAGCTGGGCGAACTCAAGATTCGCGAGCTACGCGAACTCGCAAGCAAGGAGCTGGGCAACAAGTTCGATCTGGCCGCATTCCATGATAAGGTATTGGGCCAGGGATCGGTGCCGCTGAACGTGCTTGAAGATATGGTGAAAGACTGGATCGCCGCGGAGAAGGCCAAGGCCTGATCGCCGAAAGCCGATGCGCCTACCCAAACTCTTTACCACCATCCGGGACTATAGCTGGCCGCTGTTCCGGCAGGATGCGCTTGCCGGACTGACAGTGGCGCTGGTCGCGCTCCCGCTCAGTATAGCGATAGCAATCGCATCTGGCGCCACGCCAGCGCAAGGGTTGGTCACGGCCATTATCGGCGGATTTGTGATTTCGCTCACCAGCGGCAGCCGTGTGCAAATCGGCGGGCCTACGGGTGCCTTCATTGTCGTGGTCTATTCGGTGATTGCCGATCATGGCTATGACGGGCTGGTGCTGGCAACAATGATGGCAGGTGCGATCCTGCTGGTTGCAGGTTTTTTCCGCGCAGGCCGTTTGATTGCGTTGGTGCCGGAGCCGGTGATCAACGGCTTTACCGTTGGCATCGCAATCATCATCGCGGCAAGCCAATTGAAGGACTTCCTTGGCCTGAACATTGCCAATCTGCCTGCCGAATTTGTTCCAAAAATCATGGCGCTGGCGAAGGCGTTTCCCGCGAGCAACCCCTTTGCCGTTGGCGTGGCCGTGCTGGCCTTGCTATTGATGGTCGCCTTGCGCAAATTGGCGCCCCGATCACCTAGCCTTGTCATCGGGGTAGCTGCAGGATCAATATTGGCGGTTGCGGCTTCGCTTCCGGTTGACACCATCGCCTCACGGTTCGGCGAACTGCCTGCTGCCCTGCCCATGCCTTCGATACCTGAATTCAGCATTGCCAAAGCAATGGAGCTGCTGCCCTCAGCATTAATCATAGCCTTCCTTGCGGGCGTGGAATCGCTTCTTTCGGCAATCGTCGCGGACCGCATGATCGAAGGCCATCACCGCCCCAATGCGGAAATCATGGCGCAAGGCTATGGCAACATCGCGTCGGCGCTTTTTGGTGGCATGCCGGTGACGGGGGCCATTGCGCGCACGGCGACCAACATCCGCGCTGGTGGCAAGACGCCGGTGGCCGGGCTGGTGCACGCGCTGCTGATCCTTGCCATCATGCTGCTGGCGGCACGTTGGGCGGGGATGCTGGCGCTCCCGGCCTTGGCTGCTGTACTGATGCTGACAGCATGGAATATGAGCGAGCCCGAGAAATGGCACGAACATTTGCTCCTGCCATGGACAGAAAAAGCTTTGTTCTTCTTAACCCTTGTCCTGACGGTATTGACCGACCTGACAATTGCCATCGGTGTGGGTGTTGCTGCGGGCCTCGCTTTGCGCCTTTTCGACAAAAGCAAATCGGCCAAGGATTGGACGCCGCGCGACCGCTAGCTGTTGCTGCCCAGAACCTCGTCCCGATCGGCATCGAGGCTGGGTGGATCTGCAAAGATCGAAGCCGGGGTTGCCGAATAATGCACGGGGTGGCGCATCGAGCGATAACGGTAACCCGCCTTCGCCTCCCGCTCCTCGAAAAAGTCCACGGCCTTCAGGTGCGGATCGTCAAAGACATCGGCCATGCGGTTATATTTCATCGCTGGGATGTTATTGGCGTCGAGCAACTCCACCCATTCGTCGGTGGTCTTGGTCGCGCTGCATTCCTCGATCGTCGCGTATAGTTCGGTCGTATTTTCGAGGCGTGCCTTATAGGTCGAAAAACGCGGATCCTGGAAAACGCCGGGCCTTCCCGCCAGTTCGAAAAAGCGTTCCCACTGATTATCGGCGTAAGGCACAATCGCGATATACCCATCCTTGGTCGGATAAGGCCGGCGGCGCGGGTTGATCGACCGGGTGTAAGCGTATTTGCCGTTTCCGGGTGGATAAGTGTTCCCCCACAAATTTTCCACCATGTGGAACCAGGTGAAGCATTCGAACATCGGCACCTGCACGAACTGGCCGCCCAGCCCGTTGGCGCGGCCCAACAATGCCGCAAGTACGGCGTTGGCGGCGAACATGCCACTGACCTTGTCCGCCACCAGCGATGGCGCATATTGCGGTCGCCCCTTGTCGCGCATTTCGAACAAAGCAGCGAAGCCGGAAGCTGCCTGGATAAGGTCGTCATAGGCCTGCCGCTTGGCATAAGGGCCTTCGGCACCGTATCCGGCGCAATGGACATAGACGATGTCTGGGTTGACCGCCTTCACATCCTCATAGCCCAGCCCGAGCCGTTCCATCCCCGCCATGCGGACATTGTGGAAAAAGACATCTGCTTCTTTGGCGAGTTCCAGAATCGCCGCCTTATCCTCCGGCTTTGATGCATCAAGCGCGACCGATTTCTTGTTGCGGTTGAGGCTGGCGTAAATGGGGCCAAGATCGCCGGTCGGGTTATCCCCCGCCTTGCGCATGATGTCTCCACCGCCTTGCGCGTTTTCCACCTTGATGACTTCGGCACCCAGATCGGCCAATTGCACCGTGGCAAAGGGCCCCAGCACCACCGACGACATGTCGAGCACCTTTACCCCTTGAAGCGGCCCGGTGCGTTCTCCATCCCATTCAAGTTTCGGCCAACCACCCACTTTTCTCTCCCGTTTGTCTCTCGTTCATGTCCAGATAATCGGCTATGCTGCAATGTCGATACAGCAATTGCATCGCGAAGGAATATCATCATGCGCAATCATCTGCTTCTCGCCCTTTCCGGCAGCGTGCTGCTTGCCGGTTGTAATTATGGCGATGCGGAATCCTCGCCCGCGCCCATTCGCGACAAGGAAGCGAAAGTTCTGGAAAAGGAATTGAAGGGCAAAGTGGCGGGTGAGCCGCGGAACTGCATTTCCAACATGCGCAATGTGAACGCCATCCGGATCAGCGACGATACGCTGCTTTACCGTGAATCCGGACGGGTGGTTTATGTCAACAAGTTGCGCTCGTCTTGCCCGGGCCTGACCCGCGGCGACGATATCATGGTCGTCGAAACCTATAGTGGCCAGCTGTGCAGCGGAGACATTATCCGCCTCGTGGACCGCACCAGCGGTAT
>DASUDM010000007.1:0-4461 GCA_036275575.1 Sphingorhabdus sp.
TCGGGAATGGTGAGTGCATTGCCATAGCTTTCGGTTTGCTCGCGCAAGCGCGGGGCGACTATGATCCAGTTCAGCAAAGCGCCTATGAACAACCCGATGGCAATCCATGCCTCGACAAGGCCTGACGCATAAAGCGCTCCGGGAAGGCCAAGCATCAGCCAGCCAGACATGTCGGACGCACCGGCAGCCAGCGCGGTAACCGCAGGGCCCAATTGGCGGCCGCTCAACAGATATTCGCTGCTGTTCGCGGTCGATTTGCGCCAGGCGTAGATTCCGATGCCCAGCATCAGGGCAAAATAGACCGAAGGCTGGCAATCACGCCGGGTTGCATCATTTTTGGTCCCCTCATGTGGACTGCCCGTCTATTGGGGCTGTCTTCCCTGCTGCATTGCTATAAGCAGTCCATATGCGCTTTGCACCCCATCTGATGGCCTGTGCCGCTATGTTTTTGTCCACCGCAACGGTGGCTGCAGACTGGCGGGCAATTGAACCCTCGCACCTGCATCTGCTGCAGGATGACGATATCGAACGGCAACGCGCAATCGCAGGCGCGTTTGAAGGTGTCAGCATCGCTGAAATGCATTTCTCCGAAAACGGGTTTGATTGGCATCTGCTCCGTTTTGCGAATGTAGCGAAACCGGACGGGCCGTTATGGGTCGTTCCGCATGATGATGAAAATGCGGCGTTTGATGCCATGCTGACCGGATTAAAGCACCATGGCGGGGTGGCAATAGTGGTCAACACTGGATCCACCAGCAGTCGAAGACAGGCCGGAAACGGGCTTTGCGGGGTGCGAATATCCGCAACAACGGCATGTGACCCCAATCGCAATTTTGATGCGCGCACGCCCATGTTCACCAACGCCATATTGGGCGAATGGGAAGCAGGCAGGCCTGTAATCGCGTTGCATACCAACAGCGATGGTTTCGCTGGCGATGGCGCTGGCGGACGAGGGGATATCACCATGCTCGACAGCCGGGCGTATCAAAGGGGTGTAAAGCAAGTTCGCACTGACGGTTTTCTGGGAATAGCGTCTGCGCCGCCACTCAATGATCCAGACGCCTACGCTATCATTCCCTATGACGCGAATAGGGGGATATCGGACGGTGAAGCCGCGTGCCGGGGCAAGTTGAACGAAAAAGGCATACATGTCTGGCACGAGCGGGTCGGCAAAAGCGATGGATCGCTCTCCAACTATATCGCGCTCAATCGGCCTGAGATCGCCTATGTCAATTTTGAAGCCGAACGTGCGGCCGATTTGTCCATTGGCGCAGAGGCGCAGCGGATCATGATTGACGCTTATCTCGAATCTTGCCCGGCTTTATGGAACCAGCCAATCGCCATCCCAGCGCAGGTCCGCTGAGTTCCATTCCCAACGGGCGCGGCGATGCCCCATATTGGCGAGATAGAGCCATTCGATCTGGTTGAATTCAAACAGCAGGATTGAGAAATTCGCACGTGCCGGGGCGACTTCCTCTTCGCTGGGCGGGCGCCCCTCTACCCATTGCGGCAGGCCGGAAAGGGGCTTGCCCGATACTGTGCCGGGGGAGTCTTCGGCGAGATAGCAGCGGCGCGCAAATAATGTTGCCTCTTCCCATGCGGCATCAACAGCGGGGCCTGATGCATAAACCGAGGCTGTCCCTGAAAGCCGCAACTGGATCTTGCTTTCCGGTTCGTACACCAGCACCGATGCCACATTGTTGGTGGCAAATTCCCCAACTTTTTCGGTTCGGTAATCAGTATGGAAACGGATGAGGCGCCTTTCCCAATCGAGTGCGCGAAGGATCATCACGCGCTGACGCGGCAAACCGTCTTTGCCGATCGAGCCAACCACGGGATGATGCGACGAATGGCGGCGATCATGCGCGCCATTATCAATCAGCCGTCGTGCTTCGGCGAGGCTCAAATCCAGATCGTTATAAAATGGAGCGCTTTCCGGCATGGCTGGATTACATCAAGGTGCCGTCAAATATCAGCCCGACCTTCATGCCCGAACGATCGAGCGCTTCCAGCGCCGCCAGATCAACATAGCATTCAAACCCGCATTCATTGCCGGCATTGTCGAGCAATGCAGTAACGAGATAGCGATCAGTGGCTATTTTGCAGCCTTGCTGTGCTGCGGCTGCCTTGAGCTTTTGCAGAAAGGCTTCCTCCTTGGCCTTTTCCATGCCCTTCACCGCTGAAACCGCAGTCCTGGCCTGTTCCGGCCCGGGGCAACGATAGAATATCGAAGGCGCTTCGGCGCTGCGCGCGTCGAGCCACCCGTCCCGGGCGCGCACCGACAACCATTCGGCCAATTTGGTTCGCGGGAAGGCGTTATTGCTGTCTTCGCTGACGATGCCGGCAATCACGCGTCCGGTAGCGTCGGTGCCATCGTAACGCAGCATCCGCTCGCTGCCGTCCGCCAGCTCTACGACAAGCCGGGATTTGACCGACTTGATTGTGATCGTGCCGCTGCGCTCCCCATCCTGAGTACAGCCGGTGGCGCGGAGGCCTTCAAAGAAATGCCCGATATCGATCGTGTGGTTCTCGGGTGCGGGCTTCACACGATAATAGCCATCGATCATCGCTTGCGCCGCTGTCTGGTCCGGGCAGATGACGGTTGAATGCTCGGCCGGGATGTCGACATGCTCTGGCAGCTGGTTTGCAGCTGAAGGTGCCATTAGGAACAGGAATAAGCTGATCATTTGCGCTCCTCAGGCTGGCGCGAATGTGCCGCTATGCGGGTCCAGCACATGCAGCACGCCATGGGCGATACCAAAATAGGCCCCGTGCAGTTTCAGTTCGCCTGCCTGTTCGCGTTCAGCGATGAAGGGAAAGGTGCGCAGATTTTCCAGACTGACCTTGATGGCATCCAGCTCGAGTGTGGTTTGCGGGTCTTCAGGGGCCTGTTCGACCACTTTGTCGCGTGCTTCGCCGATGATGTCGACCCAATCATCGACAAAGCTGCGCCCGGGCATGCCCAGATCGCCGCCTTCCAATGCCGCCTTGATCCCGCCGCACTGGGCATGGCCGAGAACGACGATGTGCTTAACCTTAAGCCCCAGCACGCCAAATTCGATGGCTGCCGAAACGCCATGGCGCCCGCCGCCGGTTTCGAAAGGCGGCACAAGATTGGCGACATTGCGCAGGGCAAATACCTGGCCAGGAACTGTGTCGAAAATCGTCGCCGGATCGACACGGCTGTCACAGCAGGAAATCACCATGATTGGCGGCGCCTGGCCGTCGCTGGCCAACTGGTCGAAACGCTCCTTCTGCTGGAGATAGGCCCCGCTCTTGAAACGACGATAGCCTTCAACAAGCGCAGCAAATTCAGGCATCAGAAACGTTCTCCACGGACAACTTGAACATCGCCGACCGTCAGCAGCAGGCGGTAACTATCCAGTAATGGCGCAATGGCATCGACAAGCGCGGCAGCCTTTGCCTCCGACGCTATCATCAGGATGATGGTTTTGGCCGCAGCGCCAGTGACATCGTCATGCTGCCAGGCACCATCGCGTCCGCCGCCTGCATCGACATGGATCAGGCTCCATCCCGAAATGTCGACATCGCGCGCATGCTTGATCAGCCGCGGCACCAATGGTGTGTCGACCAATATTTCGATGCGTTTGCGGGAGACGGTTTCGACCATGGCTTATCCGATCATCGCGGCCAGCTGCGAAAACAGCGTGATACCCAATATGATGTTGAAGGGGAATGTTATGCCAAGCGACATCGACAGGTAAATACCTGGGTCGGCTTCGGGTAGCGCCATACGCATCGCGGCGGGGACGGCGATATAGGATGCGCTTGCAGCCAATATGCCCAGCGCCGCCGCCGATGCGACATCAAGACCGATAAAGGTGCCGATGGCGACGCCGATCGAGCCGTTCAAGAGTGGCAAGATTATTGCCAGCGATACCAAACGAGCGTTCAATTTCTTGGATTGCATTAGGCGGCGTGCGGCAATCAGGCCCATGTCGAGCAGGAACAGGCACAGCACGCCGCGGAAGCCGGTATCAAACAGGGGTTTTACCGGCTCGAACCCATCCTTGCCCGCAATCAGGCCAATCGCGAAACTGCCGACAAGGAGGACCACCGAACCGTTGGCAAATACTTCGTGCAGCAAGCCACTGCTTTCGGTGCTGGCCTTTTTCGTTTGCCCGCGGCGGGCGAGTATCAGGCCACTGATGATGGCGGGTGTTTCCATCAGCGCAAGAACCGCCACCATATAACCGGCGGGCGAAAGTCCCTGACCAGTCAGGATTTCCTTGGCGGTTACAAAGGTGACGACACTGACCGAACCATAATGCGCCGCTACCGCGCCCGCATCGATCTGCCCCAATTTGCCGATACGGGTTAACAGCGTGAATGCCAGCAACGGCAAGAGGAAGCTCAAGCCAAGGCCGGCAACGGCTGCAGCTGCAAGGTCTGGCGTGAAACCGGACTCGGCAACCTCAATCCCGCCTTTCAGGCCGATGG
>DASUDM010000008.1:0-4194 GCA_036275575.1 Sphingorhabdus sp.
AAAGCTGAAATGCGGTTCGTCTGCACCTTTGAGCGGTCGTGGTAACGGCACAGCCTTGGCATCGCCTTGCGTAGCGGCTTTTTCGACCGCCGGCCCGCCCGGAAATCCGAGACCCAAAATCTTGGCGCTCTTGTCGAATGCCTCGCCCACGGCGTCATCGATGGTGGTGGCAAGCCGGTCATAGTCGCCGACGCCGTTGACGCGGAGCAGCTGGCAATGCCCGCCCGATACGAGGAGGAGAAGGTAAGGAAATTCGAGATCCGGATCGACCAGTCGCGGCGACAGTGCATGGCCTTCCAGATGGTTGACTGCAATCAGGGGTTTGCCCGCCGCCATTGCCAGCGCCTTGGCGGTCACCAACCCGACCATCACCCCGCCAATCAGCCCCGGCCCAGCAGTGGCGGCAATCGCATCGACATCTTTCAGCGTCATCCCTGCATCCGCCAGTGCGGATTCGACCAGAGGCGTCATCAGTTCGGCATGCGCGCGCGCGGCAATCTCTGGCACCACACCGCCAAAGGCACGGTGGTGATCCTCTTGCCCCGCCAGCGCGTGGCTCAATATCGTGCGATCCGAACGCACCAATGCCGCTGCGGTTTCGTCGCAACTCGATTCAAGGCCCAAAATCACTGCCATCGGCTTCCCCTTAGGGATGTGCCCCGCTATGGACAAGCCGCATGACCCCTAGCGCCACTTCTCCGCTTCGCATCGGCACCCGTTCCTCCCCGCTCGCCCTGGCGCAGGCGGAGATGACCAAGGCGGCATTGCTGGCCGCGCATGGCTGGAATGAAGCGGTGGTCGTCCTCGTCCCGATGCTGTCGAGCGGGGACAAGGTGCAGGATCGCCCGCTTGCCGAAATCGGCGGCAAGGCGTTGTGGACCAAGGAGCTCGAGCGAGCGCTGCTCGACCGCGAAATCGACATTGCGGTGCATTCGATGAAAGATGTCGAAACGGTCCGTGCGGATGCTTTCCGGATTGCGGCGATGCTGCCGCGGGCTGATGTGCGTGATCGGTTGATCGGGGCAGACAGCATCGCTGCGCTTCCCAATGGCGCAAAGGTGGGCACATCAAGCCCGCGCCGTGCGGCGCAGTTGAAGGCGCTCCGGCCCGACATTGTTACCGCCAGCATCCGGGGCAATGTCGCAACGCGCTTGTCAAAAGTCGCCAATGGCGAATTTGATGCAACGCTGCTCGCCGCAGCGGGCCTTGAGCGGCTCGGGCATTCGACGGTGGGCGTAGCGATAGCGAGCGACGAAATGCTACCCGCCGCTTCCCAAGGCGCCATTGGCATTGATTGCCTTGCTGACCGTCCGGATGTCGCCGCTTTGATGGGGCCGATCAACCACCAGCCAACCTTTGATTGTGTGATGGCAGAGCGGGCATTTCTCGAGGCGCTGGGCGGCACATGCCATTCGCCGGTGGCTGCCCAGGCGACATGGGATGGCTCAATGCTCAAGCTGACAGGAGAAATCCTGCGCGAAGATGGCAGCGAACGACAAAAGGGCGAAACCAGCTTGCCCCCCGGCGATCACCAAGCACCGGCCGAGCTCGCGCACAGCCTGCTGGAAGCCGCATCGCCTGAACTAAGGGCTTTGTTCCAAGCATGAAAATCCTCATCATCCGCCCGCAACCGGGCAATGATGCCAGCGCGAGGCGTGCGATCGAGGCGGGATTTACGCCGATCAAGCTGCCCTTTTTCGAAGTTCGCGCCCGGCCATGGGATGCACCGGATCCGGATCGTTTCGATGCCCTTCTGGTTACGAGCGCCAACGCAATTCGCCATGCAGGCGCGGGGCTCGATGCTTATCGATCGCTCTCGGTGCATGCGGTGGGCAGCAACAGTGCCCAAGCTGTTCGCGAAGCAGGGCTTGTGCTTGCGACGACCGGAAGCGGAGGGATTGTCGAGGCGCTCGAAAATGCCCGTGTGGCGGGCCATTTCCGCCTGTTGTGGTTGGCAGGGGAAGATCAGACAAAAGTCGAGGCTCCATCCGGCCTATCGATCGAAATGCGCATTACCTATGCTGCCGAGCCGGTAGAATTCGGTGGCGAGGCGCGCGAGCTGGTTTGCATGGCAGACATTGTCGCCCTGCATTCAACCCGGGCCGCGCAGCAATTTTCGGCTTTTGTTGATGTCGAAAGCCTTGATCGCGGGGCGATACAATTGGCAGCCTTTTCGCAAGGAATAGCCGACGCCGCCGGAAAGGGCTGGAAGGGCATCGCAATTGCAGGCCGTCCGGAAGACCGAGCGCTGTTGTCGGCAGCGCAAGCACTTGTTAGGGTGCAGTCATAAAAGGGTCGCAAGGGGATATGGTTTGAACTGGAGAGCAGGCGTCGCGCTTTCGATACTGGCATTCGTCGGAGGAGGGCTGGCGATCAGTTGGCTGAGCTCTTCCGGCTTGTCCCCCTGGGAAACGGCAACTCCGCCACCGCCCGTCGCACCCGTTACAATTTCTGATGCCGCCCCGCCGCCGACCAATCCGATGCTGACGACAACGGTGGCGCCGCAAATCTTGCAACCTATCGCCGATTCCGCCCGAACTGAGGCGATGCTGGTCGCCATGGCTGCACGCCGTGCCATTTCCAGCGGGGTGCCTTTGGGGGATTTAAACCCCCGTCTCGACGCCGCCTTCGGAACCGCACAGCCACAAGCACTGGCGCGAATCCGGGCGATCGAAAAGGAAGGGCTGACGCCGGTGAAACTCGCCAGCGAATTTGATGCGATTGCCGCCAGCCTCACCGAAGACCGGGTGCTGACCTGGGATAGAATGCAGCGAGAGGTTTCCAGCCTGTTCGTGTTGCGCAAATCCGATAGTGCAAAGCCGACGCACGATGCGCAGCTGCAGCGCATCCGCGACCTTGTGCTTACCGGTGATATGGACAGCGCGATCAAACTGGTGGCGCCCTTGCCGGGCGCGGCGAAGGCCGAGGACTGGTTGCTGAAGGCACGCCGCTATCGCGATGCCCAATTGGCACTCGATGCGCTCGAAAAATATGCCATGTCGATACCGATTCCAGCGCAGCCCGCGCTTGCCCCTGCTATCCCGCCGGCACCTGCGAGCGCAGAAGTGCCCGAGTGAGCGAACAGCCGCCTGCCCTTCCGCTCTTGCTGCGTGAGGCGGGTTCTTTTGCTTATATGCGAATGCGCGCAAGCTTCGCGCCGCACGTCAAAACTCCTATGAAGGGAGATGGACGATCCATTGTCGTTTTTCCTGGTTTCATGGCGTCAGATCGCACCACATCGCGGTTGCGCCGGTCATTGTCGGCAGCTGGTTTTGATGTCCATGGCTGGGGCCTGGGACGCAATCGCGGGATTCGTATCGATACGCTCGACAGGGTGGCGCGACTGATCGGCAGATTGTCGGAACGAGCACCTGTCACTTTGATCGGGTGGAGCCTGGGTGGTCTGATCGCTCGCGAATATGCGAAGCGCTTCCCAGACCAGATTGCGCGGGTAATCAGCTTGGGAAGCCCTTTTTCGGGCAGCCCCCGAGCGAACAATGCTTGGCGTGTTTACGAACTGGTTGCGCGACACAAAGTCGATGCACCGCCAATTGAGACCATTTTGTCCGAAAAGCCGCCGGTGCCGACGATCGCGATATGGTCAGCGAAGGATGGGCTAGTCGCGCCTCATTCGGCCTGCGGAGTCGAAGGTGAGCGCGATCAGGCGATCGAACTTGATTGCACCCACATGGCCTTTGTTGCCGATCCGAAAGCGATCCTGGCGATATTCGAAGCCATAATGGCCGATTAATGACCGGTCGCCTTTACGGCCTCGGCAACATTGTCGCTGAAAAACCCGTCAATCCCTGCCTCAAGAAACGCCTTTATCTCTGCCATTAGATCACCATGCGCCGCGGGGTTAATGCCGCTTTTTTGGCCAAGCGGCAGGAAATAATTTTCGCGGCGGAACGTCCAGACATGGACATCAAGACCGGCCGCATGCGCATCGGCCACGAGCTGGGTAGGACCATCGAGATTGCCCAAAATCGTTCTTGGAATGACCATCGCCTTTTCGACACCAACCCCGTCGGCATATGCGGAAACCGCCCTCAACCCTGCCGGCGTGGCCATATCCGCATAGCGCACTGCCGGATCGTCAGCCGGTCCATCATCTTTCGACATCAACTGGATCAGCCGAAGCTTTGTCTTTCCGCGAAGCGCCTTCAAATTGCCGACTTCAAAGCTCTGGATGAA
>DASUDM010000009.1:0-5361 GCA_036275575.1 Sphingorhabdus sp.
GATGCTCGGTACCGTTCTCAAGGTCGATGCCGATGATGCTAGCGGGCAGAGCCTGATGGCGGCAGCGCTGGGCCGGATTGGCGAATATGATGAGGCTTTGGCGCTCTATGGCGCGCTGACCCAGCGCTTTCCGGAACATGCAAAGCTCTGGATGAGTTTCGGCCATGTCCTCAAGACCGTGGGGCAGCAGGACGAGGGCATCGCCGCCTATCGCCGCGCGTTGGCGGTCGAGCCGACCTTGGGTGAGGTCTGGTGGAGCCTTGCGAACCTGAAGACGGTGCGCTTTGATGAGGCCGATATCGCCGCGATGGAGGCTGCGCTCGAAACGGCGGGGCTTTCCGATGATGACCGGCTGCACCTGCATTTCGCGCTCGGCAAGGCGTTTGACGATCGGCGTGAGGCGGAAACATCATTCCGCCATTATGATTGCGCCAACGCCATCCGGCATGGCCAGCTCGATTATGATCCCGATGTGGTGACGGGCCATGTCGACAAGATCATCGCCACACTGACCCCCGAATTCCTCGCCAGCCGTGCGGGGCAGGGCGATCCGACCCCCGATCCGATCTTCATCCTCGGCATGCCGCGCGCGGGATCGACCTTGCTTGAGCAGATATTGGCGAGCCATTCGCATATCGAAGGCACGATGGAACTGCCCGATATGCCGGCAATTGCGCTGCGCGAGGGCAAAACGGTGCCGAGCGGATGGGTGGATGCGGTGAAGGAGATGCCAGACGAGCGGCTCGCCGAATTGGGGAACGAGTTCCTCCGCCGCACCGCGGTGCAGCGCAAGACTGACAAGCCATACTATATCGACAAGCTGCCCAACAACTGGGTCTATACCGGGCTGATCCACCTGATCTTGCCCAACGCAAAAATCATCGATGCGCGGCGGCATCCGCTCGATTGCTGCTTTTCCAATTTCCGCCAGCATTTCGCCAAGGGGCAGGCCTTCAGCTACAGCCTGTCTGACATGGGGCGTTATTATTCGGACTATGTCCGGCTGATGGCGCATTTCGATGCCGTGCTGCCGGGCCGCGTCCACCGCGTCATTCACGAAGCGGTGATTGAAGAGCCCGAGGCGCAGGTCCGCGCGATGCTCGACTATCTGGGTGTTCCATTCGAAGAAGCCTGCCTCAATTTCCACCAGAACAAGCGCGCGGTGCGCACGGCATCGAGCGAGCAGGTCCGCCGCCCGATCAACCGCGATGGTGTCGAGCAATGGAAACCCTATGAGCAATGGCTCGATCCTTTGAAGGATGCTTTGGGCGGTCTTTGGCAGGCTTATCCGGCGGTTCCCGCAACAGGAAAATAGCGGATGTTTTTCCGCACATTTGGCGTTAGGAATTGATGACATGCTGAGCCTGCCCAATATCCTCACGCTCTCACGCATCTTCGCGGTGCCGATCCTTGTGTTCCTGCTGTGGCCGGGTACCAAGCCGCAAAGCGTGCAGCCTTTGCCGATCGATTACTGGTTCGCTTTCGCGCTCTACTGCCTGATGGGGATCACCGATTATTTCGACGGCTATCTGGCGCGGGCGCAGGGTACCGTTTCGAAACTGGGCGTGTTTCTTGATCCGATTGCCGACAAGATAATGGTTGGTGCAGTGATCCTGCTGCTGGTGTTCACCCGCGATGTTGATGGCTGGCACGTCATCGCCGCGCTCGTCATCCTGCTGCGCGAAATCACTGTTTCGGGGTTACGCGAATTCCTCGCCGGGTTGCAGGTCTCGGTGCCGGTTTCGCAACTGGCCAAGTGGAAAACAACCGCGCAACTGGTGGCCTTTGGCGGGCTGATACTGGCGGGCGCGCTGCCCGATTGGGCGCTCCTGAAAACTGCCGCGCTCAGCCTGTTGTGGGTCGCCGCGGTGCTGACGATCATCACCGGCTGGGACTATCTGCGCGTCGGCATCAAGCATATGGATTGACCATGAAGCTGGTCTATTTTGCACGCGTCCGCGAGGCGCTGGGCCGCGATGCCGAGGATGTTGATTTTCCAGGCAAAGTGCAGACCGTTGCCGAGGCGCTTGACTGGCTGGCGTCGCAATCCCCCGGCCATGCCGAAGCATTTGCCGACCGTTCGAAGCTGCGCTTTGCGCTCGACCAGCGTCTGGTGAAGGCCGATGCCGCGATTTCCGGGGCGAGCGAATTTGCCATTTTCCCGCCGGTAACGGGTGGATGATCCGCGTCTCCATCCAGACTGAAGCGTTCGACATTGCGGCCGAAGCTGCAATGCTTGAGCGGCTCGGCGTTGGTGCGGTCGCGACCTTCACCGGCATCGTGCGCGCCGACGATGGTGTGACCGCGATCGAGCTTGAGCATTATCCGGGCATGACCGAGGCGAGCCTTTCGGCCATTTGCGAAGAGGCGCTCCAGCGTTGGGGATTGGCAGGCTGTACGATCATCCACCGTGTCGGGCGGATGGAGGTGGGCGAGCCAATCGTGCTCGTGCTGGCGGCGGCCGCGCACCGCGCTTCCGCGCTTGAGGCGTGCGCCTTCCTCATCGACCGATTGAAAACCGACGCGCCCTTCTGGAAAAAGGAATATCGCGGCGCCGATGCGGTTTGGATTGAGGCAAAGGTCAGCGACGCCGAACGCGCCACGCGCTGGGATTAGGCGACAACCAACTCGCGCATCGTTTCCGCGAGCAATTCGAATTCGGGCTGGCGCGGGCTGTTGGTGCGCCAGACCAGCGCAATTTCGCGGCTGGCATGCGGTGCATCGAGCGGCCGTGCCTCGACTTCGGTGCCATTGAGCAGTCCGTTTCTCACTGCGATTTCGGGCACCAGGGTTTGCCCGAGGCCGTTGTCGACCATCTGGATCAGCGTGTGCAGCGATGTGCCCAGCATCGTCGCTGATGCGCGCAGTTCGGGCCGGTTGCAGGCGGCGAGCGCATGGTCTTTCAGGCAATGCCCGTCGACCAGAAGCAGCAAGCGCGATTCATCGATCATTTCGGGAACGATGGTGTTGGGCGGATTGTCGGGCTCTCCCTTGGGAAAAGCGACGAACAGCCGATCGTCGAACAGTTTGGCATGTTCGGTGTCGCCGCAGCCATAGGGTAGTGCGAGCAGTACGCAATCGACCTGCCCGCGGTGCAAGGCTTCGCACGCAGCGGCGCTGGTTTCTTCGCGCAGGTAGAGTTTGAGGTCGGGGTATTTCTTGCGCAACGAGGGTAGCAGGCGGGGCAACAGGAAGGGAGCAATCGTCGGGATCACGCTCATCCGCAACTCATCGGCCAGCGGCTTGCCGGCGGCCCGTGCCATATCGGCAAGTTCCTCTGCCTCGCGCAAGATGCGGTGCGCCTTGGCGACCATCTTGCTGCCGAGGGGGGTGAAGCGGACCACGCGGCGCGTGCGTTCGACCAGCACGAGGCCGAGCAGCGATTCCAATTCCCTTATGCCTGCCGACAGCGTCGATTGCGTCACATAACAGGCGTCGGCCGCCTTGCCGAAATGGCCATGCTCTTCAAGCGCGACCAGATATTGCAACTGTTTGAGCGTGGGCAGATAGGTCGACATTTTTCGGTCCAATCGATTAATAGGCTGCAATTAATCGTTATGGTCGATAAAATCCATGTTTTTCCTTTGACCAAGGCTCACAGGTCTGGAATATTTTGCATCAACGCTTAACTTTACAGGCGTAACGAACGAATGGCCAATGCGGACGGCAAGTTCGCACTGCGGGTTGCGGGAGGTTAAAGGCCATGCTTGGAAATTTTGTCGAGTATCTCGACTCGATCAAGGCTCGCGATCCGGCGCCGCGCACGCGCTGGGAAATATTGCTCTATCCGGGTGTCTGGGCTTTGGGCCTGCATCGCGTCGCGCACTGGTTGTTCAAGGGCGAAATGTATTTCCTCGCGCGGTTGGTCAATCACATAGCGCGCTTCCTGACGGCAATTGATATCCACCCTGGCGCGGTGATCGGGCGCAATTTCTTTATCGACCATGGCTTTGTCGTGATTGGCGAGACGGCCGAGATTGGCGACAATGTGACGATCTATCAGGGCGCAACGCTGGGCGGCACCAATCCCACCAGCGGCCAGGGTGGCAAGCGCCACCCTACCATCGGAGACAATGTGATCATCAGCCTTGGCGCGGCGATCCTCGGCCCGATCATTGTCGGCGCGAACAGCCGCATCGGCGCCAACGCCGTCGTCACCAAGGATGTGCCGGAGGGTGCAACCATGGTCGGCATCCCGGCCAAGCCGACTTTGGTTGAGGTAAAACCCGAAACGCAGAATTTCGTGCCCTATGGCACGCCTTGCAGCGAACGCTTCGATCCGGCGACGCAGAAACTCGAAATCCTGCAATGCGAAATGGAAACAATGCAGAAGCGGTTGGCGCAGCTGCTGGAGGAACGGGATGCTGCGGCTGCCGCGAAAAGTGCCGCACGCAAGCGCGGGGGTAGCAAGTCGGCTTGAGCGCAATCCTGCCTTTTCCGGTTGCGGCGCGCCAGGCCCGCCAAGTCGGTTTCGAACGCGACGAACTCACCCGTATATTGGATCTCTATGGCCGCATGGTCGCGGCGGGCAACTGGCGGGATTATGCCATCGATCTTGGCCGCGACACCGCAATCTTTTCCGCCTTTCGCCGCACAGCCGAGCGCCCCGAATACCGCATCGTCAAAGATCCCTCGCTGCGCAACAAGCAGGGTATGTGGGCGCTGATCGGTGAAGGCGGCGCGGTATTGAAGCGCGGCCACGAACTGGTGCCCGTTTTGGCCCCGGTGGAGCGAAAGTTGCTGAAGCTGGTGGAAAGCTAGGCACTTACCGGGAGTGTCGGCCAGCTTTCGGCAATCTCCCCACCATCAAACACCGCAATATCGCCGAATTGCAGGAACAGGGCTTCGCTCTGGTCAGGGCGCAGGAAGATGGTGTCGCCGGGTTTCAGGTCGATCTTGCGCGATCCAGTGAGCAATTCCTGGTTGGACGAGCGGCCGAACAGCTTGGAATATTGGAGGCCTTCGGGTGAAGCAGGTTTGGCTAGCCAGTGGCCACCATGGATGTAGAAACCACGTTCGGTGTTGCGATCCCACCAATGGAGCGCGCTCGAGAGCGGTTCGAGACCCGGCAGTTGCTGGTCGCCACTCGCCTTGAGGACGGGGGTTGCGATGAAGGCAGCGGGGGCAAGGTCGGCCAAGTCTTCATAATCGAAATCGCCGGGTTTGACGAAGGCGGAGCCGACCGACACTTCGTTCGCGACCGTGCCTTTGCAATGGCGGCGGAAGGTGGGGCTGCCTGCGCCGTTGAGGGTCATAGCTGAAATGTCTAGATCGGCAGCTTTCAAAATCCCGATGGCGTTTTTGTAAGCAGCCTGCGTCTCCGCATAGGCCTTGTCCGGGCTGGGCATTTTGGGGACATGC
>DASUDM010000010.1:0-2218 GCA_036275575.1 Sphingorhabdus sp.
CAGATCGAACGCGGCGTGCTGGAGGTGGCCGAATGAGCGTTCCCTTCAAGACCGACCGCATCCACCACGTCGCCTATCGCTGCAAGGACGCGAAGGAGACCGTCGAATGGTATTCCCGCGTATTGGGCTTCACTTACACCACGGCCTTTGCCGAGGATCATGTACCGTCAACCGGCGAATATGATCCCTATATGCACATCTTCCTCGATTGCGGCGGCGGCAACGTGCTGGCTTTCTTTGAACTACCCAACCAACCCGAAATGGGTCGCGATGAAAAGACCCCGGCCTGGGTGCAGCACCTTGCCTTCAAGGTTGCTGATTTCGATACGCTGAAGGCGGCAAAGGCGCATATCGAGTCGCTGGGGATCGACGTGATCGGCCCGACTTTTCACGGCATTTTCCGCTCTATCTATTTCTTCGATCCCAATGGCCATCGGCTGGAGCTCGCCTGCGATATCGGCACCGAGGAACAATATGCCGAGCTTAAACGCGTGGCGCCCTTGATGCTCGACGATTGGAGCAAGACCAAGACCGCCCCCCGCCACGCCGAATGGCTGCACAAGGAACCGATCGAAGCGTCCGAATAACCGTGCGGTCAGGTGGTTTCGTTGGCGGCGCGCCCGACCTTGGGCGTTTCAGTCTTGGGCACGCGCGCCTCAAGCGCGTTGAGCCAGCTTCGGGCATTGTCTCCGATGAATATCTGCGGATCGGACGGCACCAGACCACGCCCCGCTTCCCACAGCAGGATCAGCGATCGCGCCTCGTCATTGGCCTGTTCGAGGCTTTGCGGCTTGCGCAACGCGGTGTTGATCAGGGCATCGCCGAAAAAGGTCCAATCATTGCCCGGGTTGCAGCCGAACGATGTGCGCTGCGACGAGGCGGCGGTTATGATAACCGATTGGTCGGTGTTGAGCACAGGTACGAAAACACCCGAAAAACAGGCGGAAAGGATGATCAGCCGCCGCTGTATGCCCAAATCATCGAGAAGGGCCGCAAGCCGCTTTGGTGCAATCATGCCGGCAGCATTGGTTCCGTCGCGATAAACGAGCCCCACTCGCGGATCGCCATGGGTGGTCGCAAACAGGACGAGGACATCCTCTTTCACATTCATTTTCGCGGCCACCGCGGCCAATGCAGTAGCCAGGTTGGGCGGCGATCCTTGGGGCGTTCCTATGGTTTCATTACCTGCGCCCGCGGCAAGGAAAAGCGAGCGGCCCGTGGCACCATAGCGCCGGGTCAATACCTTTTGCGCTTCGCCCGCTTCGCGCCCGAAAACAGGATCGGAATCAAGGCTGATTGTTACCACATAGGCATCGACGGTGCCTGGGCGTTGCGGTTGCAACGCGGCCAGTGCCGAAGACAATCGCCGGTGCTGCGCATAATGCCAGGCTGCACTGCGCCCTTGCTCCATCGACCAGCCGTTTTCCGCCGCCTCGCGATTGTCGAAACCGACCTGGCTGGTCGATGGACCAGCCATCGCAGTTGCGACAAGAAGTGCGGCGGCAAGCGTTTTCCATCGCATAGCCACTGTCTCCCCAATTCCCATAATCTAGGCAGGATATTGCGATTGCTGCAAGCCCGTATTCCCGCCATGATGCACCACCACAACAGGATACCCCTATGAAACTTGCCTCACTGAAATCCGGACGCGACGGAAAGCTCGTTGTCGTTTCGAACGACCTCGCCTGGTTTGCTGATGCGAGCCATATCTGCGCAACGCTGCAGGAAGCGCTGGACAATTGGCCGCGCATCGCACCGCGTTTGGAAGCACTTGCCACCGATCTTGAGCATGACGTGATCCCCAAGGAACGCTTTCATGAGCATGATGCTGCATCGCCGCTGCCGCGTGCCTATCAATGGGCTGATGGCTCTGCCTATGTGAACCATGTCGCACTCGTCCGGCAGGCGAGGGGTGCCGAGATGCCTGAGAGTTTCTGGCACGATCCGCTGATGTACCAGGGCGGATCTGACGGTTTTCTGGGGCCGCGCGACGATATCCCGCTCGGTGATGTCGCATGGGGCTGCGACATGGAAGCAGAGGTCATTGTCGTCACCGGCGACGTGCCGATGGGTGTCAGCGCCGACGAGGCGCGCGAATTCATCCGGCTTGTCGGGTTGACCAACGATGTCTCGCTGCGCGGCCTGATTCCCGATGAGCTCGCCAAAGGCTTCGGTTTCTTCCAATCGAAACCCGCCAGTGCCTTTTCGCCAGTGTTCG
>DASUDM010000011.1:0-4388 GCA_036275575.1 Sphingorhabdus sp.
TCACCCCATCGGGTAGAGGATTTCCTTGGTCACCTTGTGGATGGCCTTCATCACATCGTCGGAAAGCACGAGTTCAGTCGCAGCGAAAATTTCGGCGCATTGTTCAACCGTGCTCACCCCTACGATGGTCGAAGCGACGAAATCATGCTGCTTTGACCATGCGGTTGCCAGCGTCACGGGCGACATGCCGGCTTCCTTGGCGATCTCCAATATCCGCGCTGTCGATTCAAGCGCACGCGGGCCGGCGAAGCGGCGCGCCATTGTTGCCTGCCTTGAATCGAGCATGTCCATGTAACGCGTGAAGCGTGCACCTTCGGGGCGGGCACCATCCTGATATTTGCCCGAAAGCACACCGCCGGCGAGCGGCGAATAGGCTATCAGGCTGACACCTTCTTCGCGGCAGACCTGCGCAAGTTCATCTTCGAACCGGCGATTGTTGATCGAGAAATTATTCTGGATCGTCTGGTAGCGGGCGACCCCAAGGCGCTCCGACGCCTGAATCGACTTCATCAACCCCCAGCTCGTTTCGTTCGAACAGCCGATAATCCGCACTTTCCCCGCGCGGATCAGCTCGTCGAGCACCTCCATCGTTTCTTCATAGGGCGTGCCGTGGTCGGGCCAGTGGGTCTGGTAAAGGTCGATATAATCGGTCTGCAAGCGGCGCAGGCTGTCTTCGACAGCGACCGTAATCTGCCGCCGGTCGAGCGCGGTCATCCCGCCGCGTTTGGGTGATTTGAACCAGACATGGCTGGGGCCTGATACCTTGGTCGCGATGATAATCGCGTCGCGATTCTTGCCTTTCAGCCAACGGCCGACGATTTCCTCGGTGCGGCCAACCCATTTGACATCTGGCGGAACGGGGTAGCCCTCGGCGGTGTCGAAGAAGTTGATGCCAGCATCGAGGCTCATATCCATCACGCGGTGCGCGACTGCCTCATCCGCCTGCGACCCGAAGGTCATCGTGCCCATGCAAATGTCGGAAACGACAATCGCACTCTTGCCCAGCCGCCTGTTGCCCATAAACTCTCCTCCGTTTTAGCCTGAAGCGCCAACGACAAGGCAGGCGAGTGCAACCAGCAGCCCTGTTACCTTGTTCGACCGGAAATGGCCGAGCGCATTGCTTCCGTCCTTTTTGAGCGAAGCGATTTGATATGCCAAGTGGAAAGCAGCAGGAGCGAGCGCGATCAGCGCCTGCCCTTGCGGCCTCACATTCCAGATCGCCATCGCCCAACCGGCAAGCGCAGCGAGGTAGCAAAAGGCGACGCCACTTCGAACATGCTCCCCCATACGCAGCGCGCTGGAGCGAATGCCGACCAGTGCGTCATCCTCCCTATCCTGCATCGCGTAGATTGTGTCGTAACCAACCACCCAGAATATCGTGCCGCCATAAAGCCACAGCATCGCCGTATCCGCGCTGCCATTCACTGCAACCCATCCCACCGGCACGCCCCAGCTGAACACAAGACCGAGCCAGATTTGCGGCCACCAGGTGATGCGTTTCATGAAAGGATAAGCGGCGACCAACGCGAGGCTGCACAGCGCGACGAAGATCGCCTCGATGCGGAGCTGTACCAGCACCAACAGGCCAATGCCGCACAACAGAAACAGCCAAACCCAGGCCGCTTTCAGGCTGACCGCGCCACTTGCCAGCGGGCGGCTGGCCGTCCGGGCCACCTTGGCATCGAGATCGCGGTCGACAATGTCGTTATAGACGCATCCGGCCCCGCGCATCGCAATCGCGCCGAGTAGCATCCAGAGCACCAGCTGCCAGTGGCTGAACACGCCCCCCGCAAGCGCCAGCCCATAAACGCACGGCCAGAAAAGCAGCCACCAGCCAATCGGCCTGTCGAGCCGTGCGAGCAGGGCGAAGGGCCGCAGCTTTGCCGGCAACAAACCGGCAAGGCCTTGAATTTCTGTATCGGGAGGGGCGGTTGCGGACATCGAATCTGACATAACGCCTTGCCCGGCGCTTGTCGAAGGCTATGCTTGGACGATGGTTCAAACCCCCGCCTGGCCCCCGCATTCGACCCCGCGCCTGTTTGTTGATGAGGCACTTTCAGAGGGTCGCGAGTTGCGCATCGAAGGCGGGCAGGCGCATTATCTGCTGCACGTCATGCGGCTGAAGGAGGGCGCGCCGGTCAAATTATTCGACGACCGGACAGGCGAATATCTGGCGACCGTAACCGCTACCGGCAAGCGAGATCTTGTACTCACCGTCGAAGCGAAACTGCGCGAGCGCGAAAAGGCACCGGATTTGTGGCTATGTCAGGCGTTGATCAAGAAAGATCGGCTGGACTGGATTGCCGAAAAAAGCTGCGAATTGGGGATCGCGCGTTTCGTGCCAGTGCTGACGCAGCGCTGCGTTGCCGACAAGCTGAAAGAAGACCGGTTGCGCAGCCAGATGACCGAAGCCGCCGAGCAATGCGAACGCACCGCACTACCCGAAATCGCCGAGCTCTCGAAACTGGATGCACTTCTGCGCGATTGGCCAGCGGACCGGTCGTTGCTGTTTTGCGATGAACGCGGTGGCAAGCCATTGGGTGAAGTTCTGAAATTGGGCGGCCATTCCAGGTCCGCCATTTTGATCGGCCCAGAAGGCGGCTTTAGCGACGAGGAGAATAGGGCAATTCGCGCCCATCCACTGGCGGCACCTGTGTCGCTGGGCCCCAATATACTTCGCGCTGATACCGCCGCAATTGCGGCAATCGCTATCTGGATGGCTCTGAACGCTCGAGATCAAGGTTAACGCGAAACGCCAATCGGGTTCGATTTGGCGAGATTTTACATCTCGAAAGCCGCAGAAACGCGACATTGTTTATCATTAATAAAGCAATTCAGGGCAATGCCGACGCCGTGAATTGTCGCCCGATCCTTTTTCGTACAGACGGCACCATCCATGGTGTAGCGTTTCCCCGACTTTGGGGCTGGCTGTGTATCATCGCGGTTATCTGCATGCTGGCAACCATAGCAAGCGCCAATCAGACACCTTCCACAAGCAGCGGAACCAATCCGGTCACCAAGACATATCCCGGCACGACGACGATGACGGTAACGGTCGCGGGCGGCAATGCTTCGATATTTGACCCGTCCAATCCGTTGAACGCCACTGGCGGGGTGACCACCGCCATGCTGTCACCAGCGATTGCTGCAAACACCGACGCGGTCGATATCGATGTTCTGCCGACTGGCTGTTCAACAGCGACCCTGCGCTGCGCCAATCGCGGTACGCTGACCTTGACGTTCAGCGCACCAGTGCGCGATCCCGTGATCCACATTTCCGGTCTGGGCGCCAATCGCAGCGGCACGACTTTATTCAACACCGCTCTGGTCATGACGTCATGGACCGCAGATGCCAAACCGTCATTATCCGTCACCAACGGTAACGGCAATTTCATTGTCAGCGGCGATGAAATCCGGGTGTCGACCGTGAATGGGCAGCCTTCGTGCACAACCACGAACCGGGCTGGATGCGGGAGCGTCCGGTTATCCGGAACGATGACTTCGGTTACCTTCCAGCTCGACATGCTTATGGCTGGAAGCGGCACGGCCACGAACGCCGATGGCTGGACTATAACCGCTTCGCTCGATGAAGATTTTGGTGACGCACCAGCCAGCTTTGATCCGACTGCTGCCGCCAGCCATATTGTCGGGGGTTATTATCTGGGTGCGGGTGTGACCGTTGAAAACGCAGCCGTCACGAATCTGTCTGCGACACCGATAACACCCAGCCCGATAGCCAACGCAACGGCATCCTCCGATGCCAATGATGATGGCGTGACTTTTGGCACATTGGTTCGTGGGCTCGCATCCACCATAGATGTCGCGGTGACGGGCAGTGGCGGCCGACTTCAGGGCTGGATCGATTGGGCGGGCGACGGCAGTTTTGCGACGGCGGGGGACCAGATCGCGACGAATGTGGTCGACGGTGGCACCGGGGATACGGACGGCCTGGTCAATGGAGTCATCCGTTTGTCGGTAACACCCCCGACTGGCACAACTCAAGTCACGCGATTTGCCCGCTTCAGGTGGTCACCAACCTCTGGGCTTGGCCCGACTGGCCGGGCTACTGTGGGGGAAGTCGAAGATTATCAGGTCACCATTTATCCGCAGCGCGCCGACCTGTCGCTGACCAAGACAGTTAGCAACAGCAGCCCAACAAATGGCAGCGCGATCAGTTACACATTGACAGTAACGAGTGCAGCCAGCCCAACATCGACCGCCACGGCGACGGGGATAACTGTGCAGGATATACTGCCTGCCGGATTCAGCTTTGTCAGCGCCACTGGCACTGGCACTTATAGCAGCGGGACTGGCGTATGGAGCGTTGGCAGCCTGGCACCCGGCGCAAGTGCCTCCATAACCATCAATGGTACAGTCACTGCAACCGC
>DASUDM010000012.1:0-4744 GCA_036275575.1 Sphingorhabdus sp.
TTGAGCCGCGTGAAGGACGGAATTTTTGCCAAAAGCTTTGGCGGCGGGCAGGTCGATATTGTCTCGGGCAAATTCGTGTTCAGCTGCACCGAGGCTTATCGTGTCAAAAATGGCAAGCTGGGTGATCCGATCAAGGGCGCCACATTGATTGGTGACGGCCCAACATCGCTCACCAAGATTATCGGCCTTGGCAACGACATGGCGCTCGACGAAGGTATTGGCGTTTGCGGCAAGGGTGGGCAAAGCGTGCCTGCAGGCGTTGGCCAACCGACCACATTGGTCAGCGCGCTGACCGTTGGCGGTACGGCTGGATGATCGAAGACGACGACGAACGCGATACCGATCCCCTGCCCGGCAACTGGGCCGAACTGATCCTCCATTTCTGGTTTGTCGATCATGGCATGGCAGACTGGTTCAGGGGCGGCGCCGATTTTGACGCCAAAGTGACGAACTTGTTTGCGGGTTGGCGCAACACATTGCGTGAGCGACCCGTCGACGCGTTTCTTGAAAACGGCAAAACCGCACTCGCCGCTGTCATCCTGTTCGATCAGGTGCCCCGCAACGCCTATCGTGGCGAGGCAGAGGCGTTCGCAACCGACCATCTTGCGCTTTCCATCGCCAAAACTGCGGTCGAGCGGGGCTTCGACGCCACAATGTCCAAGGACGAACGGCTTTTTCTCTATTTGCCTTTTGAGCATAGCGAAAATCGCGACCACCAGCGCCAATCTGTCCACCTGATTGGCCAGCTGGGTGACAAGGACCTGCTGCAATATGCGCTGGACCATCAGGCGATGATCGAGCGTTTCGGTCGATTCCCCCATCGTAACAAGGCATTGGGGCGGGCTGATCGCGAAGGAGAGGCCGAAGCCGTGGCCGAAGGCGGCGGTTGGTAAAAGCTTGCGCCGTTCCAGAGCAGGCATATAACCAAAGCAACTAGAATCGGGTCGCATAGGCAACTGGTGCGCGTGCACCAGCAAAAGGAGTAATGCCGTGCGTATCACATATCGTTTCGCTTCAATCGCTGCACTAGCCGCAACTTTGGCGGTCGTTCCCGGTTCCGCACAAAAGACCACGGGCCCGAAGGCCACTTATTCGATGGATGTATCAACCATGTCCGGCATGGGAATGGGTGCCATGATGGGCGGGGGGCTGGGCAGCCTGTTCGGCGGTGGCGGTGACAATTATATGCTGGAACTGCGGCTTACATCGGCAACTCCGTCGCCGACACAACCTGAAAAGGGTGACCATTTCTTCCTGCCAATCGCCAAAATGGGCAAATCGGTGCCGCTGATCGGCGATGCCCCTGGTGAAGCCAAGCCGGAACGGGAATATGATCCCAACCAGACAATGGAAAAGCCCAAGGGCCGGATCCTGATGTTCTGGGGCTGTCACGCCAATGCGCCGAAAGGGCAGCCATTCATCATCGATTTTGCGAAGATGCCAACGGCCAAGATGCCGGCCAACATGCCGCAGCAGATGCAGCGCTATCAGGCAGAAGCGAAAGCGCGCGATGCCAACGCGGCATGGTGGCCGAATGGCAAGAGCGGCAAGCAACCGAAATCGGGCTCGTCGTTGCGCGGTGAACATAGGATCGCGAGCGCCTTTACGCCCGAGATCAAGTTCAGCCTGATCAATGATTATATGGCCTCGCTGAACGTCAACCCCAATGACTCCGCTGCTTTCATCCAGCTCAACTGGAACAGCGTGCCCACTGCAACCGGCTATGTTGCTTGGGCGATGGGCGGTATGGAGCGCGCCGGTCAAGGCGGCGACATGGTAATGTGGACCTCCGCCAACAACAGGGACTTCAGCGAAGGCATGGGTTGGCTTTCGCCGGCAGAAGTGCAACGCCAGATTGGCCTCAAAAATGTGATGCCGCCATCGCAGACTAGCTGTCAGATTCCCGCCGAGGCCAAAGCGGCAGCAGGCGGTATGATGTTTGGCAGCATGAACGCTTTTGGCCCCGAGGAAAATTTTGCCTTCCCGCCCAAACCCACCGATCCCAAAGCGGTGTGGAATATCGAATGGACGGCCAAGGCGCGCTTTCGTGCTTTCGCCAGCTTCATGACCGGAATGGGCAGTTCGGGCATGGGTGGAATGGGCGATGGCGGCACGGCACCCGCGCCCAAAAAGAAAAAGCCCTGCAAAGGCCCGCTCGGGATTCCTATTCCGGGGACCGAGTGCTGAAGGCTATCGTTCCCTCCCGCTTGCGGGAGAGGAATTAGCCTCTCAATATCGCTGGACCCATTGCACCAGCTTTGGCACTAAAGGCGCATGTCCGAATTTTTCGATGCACTGAACGAGAAGCATGTCGAGATGATCGGCAAGCAACCGGTGTTCTTTGTGGCTACGGCAGCAAAGGACGGACGCATAAATCTCTCGCCCAAGGGATATGATGCCTTTCGCGTGCTTTCGCCAAACCGCGTCGGCTATCTCGATCTTGGCGGATCGGGCAACGAAACCCATGCCCATTTGTCGGTCGATGGCCGCATTACTTTCATGTTCTGCAATTTTGAGCAGCCCGCGCTGATCCTGCGCATCTATGGCTGCGGGCGGGCGGTGCTACCGCAAGACGCAGAATGGGGTGAATTGGCTCCGCACTTTGAGATCATTCCGGGCACGCGCCAGATATTTGTTGCCGATGTAGAGAGTGTGCAGACCAGTTGCGGATGGGGCGTCCCTTTCATGGCTTTTGACCGTGAGCGTGAAACGTTGAAAAAAGCACATGCCGGGATGGATGCAGATGCCTGGCTCGCCAAGACGCAGGGGCGGACGACCAGCATTGATGGCATCAAGACACGCACGACCGATCGCTATTTCGGGCCAGCTGACTGACCGTGCAGTCGATCAAGGTCGCGACCTATAATATCCGCAAATGTGTGGGCACCGATCGCCGTCGTGATCCCGAGCGCATATTGCAAGTTCTCGATGAGATCGATGCTGACATAATCGCATTGCAGGAAGCCGATAGACGATTCGGCAACCGGCTGAGCGCCATTCCGCACCATTTGTTGCTCGAACATGGAACTTACCAGCCGGTCGAGATTGGCGGGCGGCCGCAAAGCATTGGATGGCATGGTAACGCGTTGCTGGTGCGAAGAGGGATAGTGGTTCGGCACAGCGAGATAGTTCCGCTGCCGACACTGGAACCACGTGGTGCGGTGCTGGCGGAGCTGGCGGTCAACGATAAACCTTTGCGAGTTATCGGCACGCACCTTGATCTTTCCGGTTTATGGCGCAGGCGGCAAATAAGGGCACTGCTCGCGCGAATGGACGGCAAGGAGCGTCATTTACCCACCGTGTTGTTGGGGGATTTCAACCAATGGTCTGATCGCGGCGCGCTTTCCGAATTTGCCTTCCACCATCACCGCCTCGTCAAGACCCCGCCCAGCTTCCACAGCAACCGCCCCGTAGCACGGCTCGACCGCATCATCGTCAGCCACGACATCAGGGTCGAAAGTGCCGATGCACATGTATCAAACCTGTCGAAACGGGCCTCGGACCACCTGCCCTTATGGGCAAGGATCAATATTGCCTAATTTTTAACCAGCTGTTTATTGATGTCTAATATTTAGGCATTTATCTTTGGCTCGAGCGATTGAATCTACAGATTCCTTGAGTTTTAAAAGCTGGCACGCCCTTTGCATTGTGCATCGCACAACCACAAAAGGGGGCGTGCATGAAATATATCATTGCCATCATCAAACCGCACAAGCTGGACGAGGTGCGTGAAGCACTCGCAGGATTGGGCGTTTCGGGGATGACCGTATCCGAGGTGAAGGGCTTCGGACGGCAAAAGGGCCAAACCGAAGTCTATCGCGGCGCTGAATACACCACCAACATGGTACCCAAGATTAAGATCGAGGTTGCCTGCACCAGCGAGAGCGCTGGCGGGGTGGTTGAAGCCATACAGGCTGCTGCGGCCACAGGATCGATTGGCGACGGCAAGATCTTCGAGATCGAGCTCGCCTCCGCAACGCGCATCCGCACCGGCGAAGCCGATGGCGCTGCGCTCTGAACCATAAATCCGGACTAACCAGGGAAGAAAGCACATGCTGAAAACAATGAAATGGGTTGGCGCGACGGGGGCGGCGATATTTGCCGCATTGCCCGCTTTCGCGCAGGAGGCAGTCGAAGCGGCTGCAGAAGGGGCTGCCGCTGCAACCGCTGCGGTGGCCGACGGACCGATCAAGGCGCCTACCGTCGAACAGATGGCTGGCATGGTCGACAAGGGCGATACCACCTGGATGCTGATCAGCTCTGCATTGGTGCTGTTGATGTCGATCCCGGCACTCGCACTTTTCTATGGCGGTCTTGTTCGCACAAAGAACATGCTGAGCCTGCTGATGCAGGTGTTCATGATCGTATCGGTCGCAGCTCTCGTCTGGGTCAGCTATGGCTACAGCCTTGCTTTCACCAGCGGCGGACCTTTCATAGGCGGCTTCTCCAAGGCGTTTCTTGCTGGTGTTGATGCCACCACCTTGGCCGCAACCTTCAGCAACAATGTCTACATTCCGGAATATGCCTT
The DNA here is from genome assembly GCA_036275575.1 of Sphingorhabdus sp. Classification (GTDB taxonomy): domain Bacteria; phylum Pseudomonadota; class Alphaproteobacteria; order Sphingomonadales; family Sphingomonadaceae; genus Sphingorhabdus_B. The sequence continues at coordinate 4,529 of DASUDM010000012.1, forward strand.
TGTCGTATTCCAGATGACCTTTGCCTGCATCACCCCGGCGCTGATCGTCGGTGCCTTTGCAGAGCGTATCAAGTTCACGCCGCTGATAATCTTCACGGTGCTCTGGCTGACCTTCGCCTATTTCCCCATCGCGCACATGGTGTGGTACTGGGCCGGACCGGACTTCCTGCCTGACGCGCCAACCGATTACGGCCTGCTGTGGGGCATGGGCGCACT
>DASUDM010000013.1:0-6903 GCA_036275575.1 Sphingorhabdus sp.
CGAGCGCAGCACGACGTTGATAGCACCGCCCTGGAAATCGCCTTCAGCGATGTCAAACGGAGCAACCTTGACCGAAAACTGCTCGATCGCGTCAAAAGGTACCGGGCCGCGCGAGGTTGGCAAACCGCCATTGTTCAAACCAAAATCATCAGAGAACTGGACGCCATCAACCGAAAAACGGTTCAAGCGACCGTTGTTACCTGCGATTTCGATGGCGCGGCTGTTGGTAAGATCGAGGCTGACCAATGGATCGCGACGAGCAAGGTCGCGGATATCGCGGTTTACCGATGCAGCACCGTCAATTTGTTCACGACCGAGCGCAGTGATCGGTCCATTGCTCGTTTCAAGCGCACCGCGCAGCGACGACGCTGTCACAACAATTTCCTGGGCCGCTTCCAAAGTAACCGGAAGACGGAAAGGCTGGCCAGCCTGGAGATACAGGTCGGTAACCTGGGCTGATTGATAGCCATCCGCATCGACCGTTACTGTGAATGGACCGCCTACGCGAAGGCCGTTGGCCGCAAAACTACCGTCCGCATTGGTGGTGCTGGTCGCCGTAGTTCCCGAGGGCTCATGGACGACGGTCACGGTTGCCCCTGCAACCGGGCCATTTGCGGTTTCTACGCTACCGCGAACAGACGAAGTTGTTTCCTGCGCATAAGCGGGCGTCGCCGTCATGCTCGCAATCGAAAGCGCGGCTACGCCTGCCGCCAAATAGTAACGGATTTGCATCTAGAACCCCTATATTTTGTGCAGGGGCTGCGCCCCCATATACCGCCGTTAGCTCGAATCTGCCGATTCGGTAAAGCTCGGGCTGGCCATGCGGTGGCGCAACTTTGTGTCAGGAACATGACAATTGCTGCTTTGCAGCATGGTTTGCCAGAACGCATACATGTACGTCACTGCTTTCAGGCCGCAAAAGCACGCAAATGCGCGCCTTGCGGAATACAAAAGCGCAGGTGTTGCAGCGACGCAACAGCTTAAGAAAAAATTAAGCCGCGTCTTCCTTTGCGGCTTCAGAGAAAACGCGGACGGGCTCTTTCCGCCCCTCTACAACGTCCTTGTCAACGACGACCTCGGTAACACCATGCATCGAGGGCAGTTCAAACATGGTATCTAGTAGTATCGCTTCCAGGATGGAGCGCAATCCGCGCGCTCCCGTTTTGCGTTCGATAGCCTTTTTCGCAACCGCCTCGAGCGCGTCATCGGTGAATGTCAGGCCGACATTTTCCATCTCGAACAGTTTACGATATTGTTTGACCAAGGCGTTTTTGGGTTCGGCGAGAATTTTCACCAACGCCGGAACATCAAGATCCTCCAGCGTTGCCGTTACCGGCAAGCGTCCGACAAATTCCGGAATCAAGCCATATTTCAACAGATCTTCAGGCTCGATTTGTTTGAGAATGGCACCCGTACGCCGCTCATCAGGATCGGCAACATTGGCTCCAAACCCGATCGACTTTCCTTCGAGACGGTTGGCAATGATCTTTTCGAGGCCTGCAAAAGCACCGCCACAGATGAACAGGATGTTCGTGGTATCGACCTGCAGGAATTCCTGCTGCGGGTGCTTACGGCCGCCCTGTGGCGGGACGCTGGCAGTCGTGCCTTCCATTAATTTCAGCAGCGCCTGCTGCACGCCCTCACCGCTAACATCGCGGGTAATTGACGGATTTTCTGCCTTGCGGCTGATTTTGTCGATTTCGTCGATGTAAACGATGCCGCGCTGTGCACGCTCGACATTGTAGTCTGACGCTTGGAGCAGCTTGAGAATGATATTCTCAACGTCCTCACCGACATAACCTGCCTCGGTGAGGGTCGTCGCATCAGCCATCGTGAACGGAACGTCAAAGGTTTTGGCCAAAGTCTGAGCCAGAAGTGTCTTGCCGCAGCCGGTTGGGCCGATCAGCAGGATGTTTGATTTGGCCAGTTCGACATCATTATTTTTCTGGGCGTGATTCAAACGCTTATAATGGTTGTGCACTGCGACAGAGAGGACGCGCTTCGCCTGAAATTGGCCGATAACATAATCGTCCAATACGTCGCAGATTTCCTGCGGCGTTGGAACCTCGCCATCCTTCTTACCGGTCAAAGCACCCTTGGTTTCCTCGCGGATGATATCGTTGCACAGGTCAACGCATTCATCGCAGATGAAAACGGTCGGCCCCGCAATCAGCTTGCGCACTTCATGCTGCGATTTGCCGCAGAAGGAGCAATAAAGGGTGCTCTTGGTGTCGGAGCCGCTCAACTTTGTCATAAACGTCCTGTACTACACGGGGCAAAACCTGTGGCGAATTGCCCAAACATTATCATCCTATCGCGATGTCACAATTTCGCAATAGCTGAAAAATCCGCCATTTCGTTTCAGAAACGCGGTGGAAAATCGGTAAAGAAGCGAAGTTATTGTCAGCTATCGCTGCCTTCAGCAGTTACCGGGCGCTTGTCGAACACCTCATCAACGATACCGAAAGCCTTTGCTTCATCGGCCTCGAGGAAGGTATCGCGGTCCATCGCCTTCTCGATATCCTTCAACGGTTTACCCGTATATTTTGCGTAAAGATCGTTCATCCGCTTGCGGATACGCAAGATTTCGTTGGCCTGAATCTGGATATCCGAAGCCATGCCACGTGCACCGCCTGACGGCTGGTGCACCATGATACGGGCGTTGGTGAGGGCAATACGCATGCCCGGTTCACCGGCGGCGAGAAGGAAACTGCCCATTGATGCCGCCTGCCCGATGCAGACGGTGCCGACGCGCGGACGGATATACTGCATCGTATCGTGGATAGCCATGCCGGCGGTTACGACGCCGCCCGGCGAGTTGATGTACATCCAGATATCTTTCTTGGGATTATCCGATTCGAGGAACAGCAGCTGCGCGGTAATCACCGCCGCCATATTGTCCTCCACCTCTCCCGTGACGAAGATGATGCGCTCGCGCAGAAGTCGCGAAAAAATGTCCCAGCTTCGCTCGCCGCGGTTCGACTGCTCGATAACGACGGGAACAAGTGCCTGGGTGGGATCGCGGAACGGATCGTGCATGAACGCCTCTATTATTGGTGGTTAAGCTCTAGCCCTACATCGGGGCAGCGGGTGAAAGTTTCAAGCAGGAAAAGGGTTAAGATTGGTATTCAGCCCTGCAATCAGGTCTTTGCAATCTGCATAAACGAAAAGGGCCCGGATCGCTCCGGGCCCATTCGATGATCGCATATTGCGATTATTTCTTGGCAGCAGCCTTTTTGGCAGGTGCCTTTTTCGCCGGCTTTTCACCCTCGTCCTTGGCGGCTTCCTTTTTCGGGGCGGCCTTCTTCGTGGGCTTTTCTTCCTTGGCGGGGGCCGCTTCCTTCTTGGCAGCAGCCTTTTTCGCTGGAGCCTTCTTCGCCGGCTTTGCCTCGGGTTCTGCTTCGATTGCAGCTTCCAATTCAGCACGGGTTACCGTCTTTTCACTGACATTGGCCTTGTCGAACAGGAAGTCGACAACCTTGTCTTCGAACAAGGGTGCGCGAAGCTGGGCAGCCGCCATCGGGTTTTCCTGCAGATATTGCACGAAACGCTGACGGTCTTCCGGGCGATACTGTTGCGCAGCCTGGGTCACCAGCATCTGCATTTCCTGATTGCTAACCTCGACGCCATTGGATTGGCCGATTTCCGACAGGAGCAAACCGAGGCGAACGCGGCGGACAGCGATGTCGCGATAATCTTCGCGCTCGGCCTCCATTTCCTTGCGGGCAGCTTCAGGATCTTCCTCACGGGCAGCTTCCTGCTCCAATTGCGCCCAAATCTGCTCGAATTCAGCTTCAACCATTGACGGCGGAACTTCGAAATCATGGTCCGCAGCAAGCTGGTCAAGCAACTGGCGCTTCATATAAGTGCGGGTCAGGCCGTTGAGTTCCTGCTCAACCTGAACCTTCATCAGTTCCTTGAGTTTATCGATGCTTTCTAGGCCGAATGCCGCGGCCAAGCTGTCGTCAGCCTTGCTCTCAACCGGTTTCTTCACTTCGCCAACGACGATGTCGAAGGTCGCGGCCTTGCCAGCGAGTTCCTTTGCGCCGTAATCCTCAGGGAAGGTTACATTGATAACCTTGCTGTCATTGGCTTTCACACCGACGAGCTGGTCTTCAAAACCGGGGATGAGCTGGCCCGAACCAAGTTCGACCGACATGCCTTCACCCTTGCCACCATCGAACGGCACGCCATCGACCTTGCCTTCAAAATCAATGACAACGACGTCGCCAACCGCCGCCTTGTAGCTCTTGGCTGCGGTTTCGAAATTTTTGTGACCCGCTGCGAGACGCGCCAGCGCCCCATCTACTTCGGCGCCTTCGGCTTCGACCGTCAAGCGCTCAATCGAGAGATTGTCGATCGATACTTCAGGAATGCTCGGCAGCACTTCGAAGTGGAAATCGACGACTGCATCCTTGCCGGGTGCATAATCATGATCCAGATGCACATGCGGCTGGGTTGCCGGGCGCAGCTTGTTATCGCTGATTGTCTTCTGCACAGCTTCCTGGATGGAGCTGTTGAGCGCTTCCTGCAGCAGGGCATCCTTGTGCATCTTCTTGACGAGGTTCGCCGGCACCTTGCCGGGGCGGAAGCCGGGCATGCGCACCTGCGGCGCAATTTTTTTCACTTCGCTGTCGATCCGCGCCTCGATGTCAGCAACGGTAACGGTTACGCGATAGGCCCGCTTCAGGCCTTCATTCTGGGTTTCCTGGGCTTGCATAACTAAAACTCTAATCCTCGAACTCTGCGCCGGTTGGCGCGACAAAAATCTCTGGACGGACTTGGCTAGGAACGGGGCGGTTGCGGAATGGTGCGGGCGAAGGGACTCGAACCCCCACATCTTGCGATGCCAGAACCTAAATCTGGTGCGTCTACCAATTCCGCCACGCCCGCTCCGCCACACCCGAATAGGCCGTGCGGTCGGGTGCCTCTAACGGCAAAGTCCGCCTAGGGCAAGTGCCGAAAAAGGCGGGTTTGCTCTGGCCTGCGACAGGCCGTTAACGAGGCTTTGCTGCCTTGGGCGGACGCAATTGCAATGTCGCAATCATTTGCCGGATTTCAGCGATATCCCGATCAAAATAATGGATCGCAGGCGCAACGAAGTTAACAAGGTACATTTGGCCATTGATGATCGCAGCCACCGCTTCCCCTTTCCGGGTAACTCCTTCATCTTGTGCTGCATAGCTATAGCTGAATCGGACAGCAGCATGTTTTTCCAGTTGCGTTGGTTCGACCGTGACAACCGAAAACACCGAAGTGCCAAGCATTATTCGGTTGGTATTTTCAAAAAGTTCAACAAGGTCGGTCAGTAGCATCTTGCTGCGGAATTTGGGCAAATCCTGTTCGATGGCTGCAGGTTGGTAGTAAATAGCCTCCCCCTCGCGAATTGCCGCGAAGAACGTAAGTTCATTCAGGGCAAGCCCGTCTCGTGTCCATCGATCGCCGCGCTGCGAAGGGCGGGCTTTGGACAGGTTCCAACCATCGGCGGCCTTCACCACCATCACACCGCTGGCCACGACTGCATCACTATCGGGATCGACGGCCACCCACTCGGCTCGCAGCGGGACCGCCGCGCCGATAAGCGCCAGCATGGAAAGGGCGATTGGCAACAGCCTCAATTTGTGGCGCCTTCGGCCATCAACGCGACTAGTGCCCTGTCCCCGGCGTCGGGAGCCAGTTCCAGATATTTGCGTAATGCCCGGCGCCCCTCCGCATTTTGCTGTTGCCGCAGGAGGACGAGGCCAAGCCCTTTCCAGCTATCGGCCTGGCCGGGATCAATCGTGATTGACTGCCTGTAAAAACGCTCTGCGGAGACCAAATCTCCCGCACTTCCTCGTGCGCGGTATAATTCGCCGCGGGCATAAAGCAGATCGGCGCTCCAATTACCCCGCGCCATTCCGGAGAGAACATATTCTGTCGCAGCAAAATCGTTCAGTTTAATTTGGTCTTCGAGCAGCTTCGGCCACCATATTTTGAGCGCGGTCTTGTAGCGCACTATCCCTTTATCACCGCTCGGAATCTTTCGTTTGGCCGCCGCGCGGAGATATTCCATCCGATCTTTGGTATTGGGATGTGAAGAGAAGAAATCCCCACCCTCGGTAGCATCAACAGACGTTTTGCCTGCTTTAGCTTGCGTTACCATCTCACCAAGCAATTGTTCCCAGATCTGCGAGGCTGCCATTGGATCATAGCCATTAGAACTCAGATAATTGAGCGCTGTCATATCTGCTTGCTTCTCCATCTCCCGGTTGAAGCGAAAGACCGAACCCATCAGGCCAATTTGAGCAAGCATCCCGCCGGGGACAAACCCCAACCAGGCCATAGCATCAGATTTGGCGCGCATGTCGCGAAAGGATTTAAGGCTATGCTGCTGTTCAAAATGCACAAATTCGTGACCAAGGACCGCCGCCAATTCAGCTTCGTTGCGAACGCGCAGAAGCAAACCGCTCCACACTAGCATCATGCCATTGGGTGCCATGGCCGCGTTGAATTGCGGTGATCGCAACAGGTAAATCCGGGCTGCACTGCATTTTTCAGCGCCGACCGTTCGGCAAAGGACATTTTTGACGTAGGCATTCAACGCGGGATCATCGATCAGGAACTTCGAAGCCCTGACCTGACGCTCGGCATCATCCATTTCGAGCCACAAACCTTTCTCAACCGGATCCGCCGGTTGATAAGCGAAATTGCCCGGTCTGATATGCAACGGATCGGCGGCATGCGCGGCAGAGCTTGCAGTTCCACATAATGTGAATGCCAAAGCGGGAAGCAGCGCCTTCATTGTGATAGAGCTTCTTTCAATTTCCGGGTCGGAAATCCGGTCATTAGCTGCTCTACACGTTTAACAGCTCCCTCGCCTGTACGAACGTCACCTGCGGCTCTCAGATCGGCAGAAAGCCATAT
>DASUDM010000014.1:0-3436 GCA_036275575.1 Sphingorhabdus sp.
ATCCCCTTGCAGCATCTGTGCAAAGCCGATCGAGGCGCGCGCGCCGGCAAGCTTGGGATTGAGCGCCAATGCTTCCTCGAAGGCCGCGATAGCTTCGGCATAGCGCCTGGCCGCAAAATTGATGTCGCCGATCGACCGGAATGTGCGGGCATTGAGCGGGTCGAGCGCTGATGACTGCAGGATCGTATCGCTCGCGATATCAAACTTGCCCAGCCGCGACATGAAAACAGCATAGCGACTTAAAATGTCGGCATCGCCTTTCCCCAGCTGTTGCGATTTTTGATAAGGCAGGCGTGCTGCCTTCATGTCGAGCTGGCCATAAGCCAGCGCAAAGCCCAAGGCCGAATGTGCTTCGGCAAAGTCTGGAGCAAGATCTACTGCCCGGCGCGCAGCGGCAACGGCTTCGCGATAGAGGCGCGGGCGCTCTGCGCCTTTTGCATAAAGGTTGGCGATCACTGCAAGCGCGCGCGAACGACCGGCATGTGCGGCTGCGTAAGCAGAGTCTTCCGATATGGCCTCCTCAAATTTGGCCAGTGCTTGCCGGTCGTTCGGTTCGTCAATGCCGGCGTCGTACAAATCCTTGGCGCGCAGAAACGCATCATAGGCTGCAACGCTTTCGGTCCCGCCGGTTTTTTTCCGGTCCTCTTTTTCCCGGCCAGGATCAATTTCGGCCGAAAGCTGGCTGGCGATTTTGGTCGTCAGGTCACTTTGCAGGGCAAAGATGTCGCTCAACGGGCCTTCGAAGCTATCCTGCCAATCCGAAACGCCTGTCTTGCCGTTCACCAGTTCAACCGAAACTTTGACCCGATCTTTGGCGAGGCGGACATTGCCGTCGACAAGGTAGGCGACGCGCAGCTTGCCCGAAATGGTTTTGGCATCGGCTGACCTGTCGCGGAACATGTTTGATGATGCTTGTGCCGCCACCTGGAGCAACTGGTTGCGCGACAATTCAGACCGCAATTCGGCTGCCAACCCATCCGAAAAATAGTTTTGCCGGGGATCGCCACTAAGATTGGCGAACGGCAATACGGCGACGCTGGTGGCAGAAATGGATTTGCCGCCAATCAGGCCGGTGGCCCATGCCACGATAGCACCACCAACCAGCGCTGTTCCGCCACCCAGCAGCCAACGCCGGTTGAAGGCAGGGCTTGCTATCGCAGCTGGTTGCAATGGCAAGGGCGCTTTATCGTGCAGGGCTGCCACCGCGCGTAATATTGCCTGATGTTCAGGGCCGTTCGCTTTGGCCTTTGAAACATTGATCAACTGGAATTGCCGGAATCCCAACGGCGCTTCGCTCCCGTCGAGCGAAATGGGAACGAGGCAGCGCCGGTCGCGGCCTTGCGTGGCCTCATCGTGAACCCAGTGCGATTGGGTGGAGTTCTGTGACCATAGGACAACGACTGCCTTGGCGCGGTTCAGGGCGTTCTCGGTTATCTGCGAAAATCGTTCACCCGGTTCCAGCATGCCATCCCACCAGACGGCGTATCCGGCATTTTCGAGCAACTTTATGATTGGCAAAGCGCGCTTCTGGTCGCTGCGTGAATAGCTCAGGAAGATCGTGCTTTCCTGCCCCCCGCTCGCATTTCCGGCGTCATTTGCTTCTGCCAAAACAGCCCCCTCGGCCCTTGCGACCGCAAAGTTGTGTTTGCGGCTGGAAACAGCTGTAACATATTGTGCTTGCTGCCGCAAAAGGTGACGTTACGATGGCTTATGGCTGGCAAAGGGGCGCACATACCGGATAATTTGGGCTTGCCTTTGCCGCGGCTTTGCCTCGCTATTACGGGTCACCGTGAAGCGAATGCGGCTTTCGCGCAAAACCGGCCTGCCATTGCAGCGACGCTGGCCCGCCTTTTCAATTCTGCAGATTCCGTCGTTTCCAGACAGGTCGGGAACAGCGCGCCCAGCCGCCTTTTCTCGCTTCTTGCCCATGGCGCGGATTTGCTTGCGGTGGACGCAGCTTTGGCGCGTCAATGGGAGGTGATCGCACCTTTGCCATTCGGGCTTGATCTCAACATCGCCATTAACGCCGACCCTTCGACTGCCGAAGAGGCCCGGGCGCTGCTCGAGGGGAAAAACGTCGACAATCCGGCGGTAGAAGCACGCGCCCGACATATCCGCAATGCTGCCACAAGTGCCCGGTTGTTCGAGCTGGCAGAAGCAGACGAAGAAATTGCCAAGGCGCTGCTGTTATCGCTGCAGCATGGCGCCGACGGTCAATTTTCGCGCTCCTTTTCGGACCTCGCCTCTTCGCGCGTGGCCATGGCGGGCCGCGTCATGATCGAGCAATCGGATATGCTGATTGCCATATGGGACGGTGTCACTCCGGGCGCTGTCGGCGGCACGCGCCACACAATTGTTACCGCGCTCGAAACCGGAACCCCCGTCATCTGGATCAATGCCGCCCGGCCAAGCCAAGTGGCGCTTTTGCATTCCCCTGAGGATTTATATTCGCTCGGGCAATGCCGGATGCTCGAAAATGAGGATGCCATAGCCGGTTTCTTCGATGGCACATTCAATCCGCCTGAAGCCGATCAGGATGAACGCGCGATCCAGTTCCATACCGAACAATGGCACATGGCAAGCGCCCGGCGCTTTCATGCCTATCGACGGATCGAGGCGCTGTTCGGTGGTTCCGGATTGCGCCAGCGTTTCAGCCGTTTGCGCCAGCGATACGAAACGCCGGACAGGATCGTCGCGGGCTCCGGTGCCGGTTTGATGGACGCGATGCGCGCTGTGCCGGGTAATGATCCCGAATTTGCAGCGCGTGTGGGCCGCGAAGTGCTGCAGCGCTTCGCCTGGGCCGATGGCCTGTCTACCTATCTCTCGGATGCCTATCGGGGCGGGATGGTGACCAACTTCATCCTCTCGGCGCTCGCCATCATTGTCGGCATTTCCTATCTGCCCTTGGCATCGGTAGATTCCAAATGGCCCTTTGCGCTCATGGAATTCCTGCTTTTGGCCAGCATTGTCGCCATCACCGCCATCGGGCGAAAGAGGCGCTGGCACGGGCGTTGGTTCGAAACCCGGCGCGTGGCAGAATATTTCCGGCATGCGCCGATCATGCTGGTACTGGGTGTTGCCCGGGCCAGCGGGCGTTGGCCACGGGGCGCTGATACCGGCTGGCCGGAATTTTATGCCAAAGAGGTGCTTCGTGACCTTGGCCTGCCCAAAATCCGGATAGACCATGATTATCTGCACGCCGTGCTGGAAAATCTGCTGCTTCGCCACGCAGCAGACCAGCGCGCCTATCATGAAGATAAAGCGAAGCGGCTTGCCCGTGTACATCATGGTCTTGACCAATTGTCTGAAACCCTGTTCAAACTGGCGGTGCTTTCAGTCGCAGGCTACCTCGCGCTGCTGGCACTTGCGTCGCTCGGCGGGCTGCCATCAAGCTGGCCACACGCGACATCCAAAAGCTTCACCTTCCTGGGTGTTT
>DASUDM010000015.1:0-9256 GCA_036275575.1 Sphingorhabdus sp.
GCCCAGTCCTTGCGAAAAAATTGCTCCCCCAATTTTACGGGTGCAGCAACTGCCGGCATCGCCAGCAGCGAAACGGCGAGAACGGTTCGGACAAAATGCAAGCTCATGGCAAACAGTCTATCGCCAACCGCCTTGCTACGCTAGGGGGGCGCCGAACATAATCGAAGGGGTCAAAATCTATGCGCACGGTTGCAGTTATCGGGGCTGGACAAATGGGATCCGGCATTGCGCAGGTGAGCGCTGCCGCGGGCTATCATGTGCTGCTCTCGGATGTCGACATCGCTCGCGCACAGGCCGGCAAGGATGGCATCGCCAAGGCAGTGCATCGTCTGGTTGAACGGGAAAAAATCGGGGTCGCCGAGGCCGAACAGCTTATTTCGCGCATCGAACCGGTGGCGAGCTATGAACCGATGGCGTCGGCTGGCCTGGTTATCGAAGCCGCAACCGAGCGCGAAGACATCAAGCGCAAGATTTTTGAAGAAGTTGGCAAGGTGCTCGGCCACCAGGCCGTGCTTGCGACCAACACCTCTTCGATTCCAATCACCCGCATGGCGCAATCCTCGCCTGATCCGTCACGCTTCATCGGCGTACATTTTTTCAACCCTGTGCCGGTGATGGGCCTGATCGAGGTCATCCGCGGACTGGCCACATCTGAGCAGACCGTCGAAAAGGTGAAGATGTTCGGCGACGCGCTGGGCAAGTCGATGGTCTTTGCCGAAGATGTACCGGGATTTATCGTCAACCGCATCCTGATGCCGATGCTCAACGAAGCCTGCTTTTCGCTGGGTGAAGGCGTCGCCTCGATCCGCGATATCGATATGGCCTGCCAGATCGGCCTTAACCACCCGATGGGCCCGTTGACGCTGGCCGATTTCATCGGGCTCGATACCTGTTTCGAGATAATCAAGGTGCTGCACGACACCACCGGCGATTCCAAATACCGTCCAGCGCCACTGCTGGTGAAATATGTCGAGGCGGGCTGGCTCGGCCGCAAGACCAAGCGCGGCTTTTACGATTATACCGGAGACGTACCGGTACCGACACGTTGAGCAGCGAAAGCCAGAATGCAAAAGGGCCTCTAACGAGGCCCTTTTTTGTTCGTTAGTTAAGTAGTCCGATTATTCGGCGAGACGTTCGACATTGGTTGCCGAATATTTGCCGCGGCGGTCGACTTCGATGTCGAATGCCAGACGGTCATTCTGCGTCACCGTGCCAACACCCGAACGCTCAAGCGCCGAAATGTGTACGAACACATCTTCACCACCATCGTCACGCTGGATGAAGCCGAATCCCTTCATGTCGTTGAAGAACTTCACGGTGCCATTGGCCCGTTCGCCGGTCGATTCGCGCATCGGGCCACGCTGGAAGCCACCTTCGCGATCGCCGCCGCGCTGGAAGCCACCGCGGTCACCGCCGCGATCGCGATCAAATCCGCTGCGCTCTGGACGCGGTGCGCGCTCGGGAACTGGAAGCGGATCGCCATCAATTACCAGATCGGTAGCCGAAACCTTGCCGCCGCGATCCACCAGTGTGAATTCGAGCGGCTGGCCTTCGGCCAGGCCGGTCAGGCCTGCCTGTTCAACAGCACTGATATGTACGAAAACGTCGTCGGGGCGATCATCAACCTGGATAAAGCCGAAACCCTTCTGATTATTGAAGAATTTGACTACGCCCTTGCCGCTGCCAACAACCTGTGCGGGCATTGCCGGGCCGCGCGGTGCACCGCCGCGGAAGCCACCGCCACCGCCGCCACCAAAGCCGCCACCGCCGCCACGGGGGCCACCAAAACCTCCGCCTGAGCGTTCGCCGCCGCGCAATTCGCCGGGGAATGAGGGGGCATCAAAACCGAAATTGTCGTCGCCAAAACGGTCACGCTTGTCACGGCCACGGCCACGACGCTTGTCATTGAAACTCATGTTCGAACTAATACTTTCCCGTCGCCCAACTATTTCGATCCACACAGAACAGGACGAATATTCTGCATTTCCCGCGACATGCCAATAGCCCCGCAGTGTCAGGCTATACCCTATGCGCGGAATGGGCGATAGCAAATAATGCAATAGTCCTAAATCAGCGTAAAAGTCGTAAACCTTGCCATGTGGCCGCTGCTGGGGCAGAGGGATGGCTGAATTGATGCGATAGAGAAAGTTTGAACGCGCATGAGCGTTTTCCTCCACGAAGAAGACCTGCCCGCCGGCGTACTAGAAGGAAATTCGGCGGTTGCAGTCGATACCGAAACCATGGGCCTGAACACGCTGCGTGATCGGCTGTGCCTGTTGCAGATTTCTGACGGCAGCGGCGATGAACATCTTGTTCGCTTCGGGCCTGGCAGCAGTTATGAAGCACCAAATTTGCGCCGGATATTGGGCGACTCCAACCGATTGAAACTGTTCCATTTTGCACGCTTTGATCTGGCAGCCATCGAACATTATCTGCAGGTAACGGCGGCCCCGCTGTTCTGCACCAAGATCGCATCACGCCTTACGCGCACTTTCACCGACCGCCATGGCCTGAAAGAGCTGGTCAAGGAATTGCTAGGCACCGATATATCCAAACAACAGCAATCGAGCGATTGGGGCGGGCCTGTACTGAGCGAGGCGCAGAAAGATTATGCAGCGAGCGACGTGCGCTTCCTCCATCGCCTGCATGCCGAATTCGTTGTCCGACTCGAACGCGAAGGGCGCACCGAAATTGCGCAGGCCTGTTTCGACTTTCTGCCGCATCGCGCCCGACTCGACCTGATGGGTTGGCCGGATGACGATATTTTCGCGCATAGCTAAGCCGCCATTAAGCGAACGGAAGCCACAAGAGCCCCATGTCCGAACTTGCTGACCGGGAACGCACTTTAAGGCAGGATTTTGCTGCCCCTGGCGGTCGCCATGACCGGCTGGTGCGGATTTTGCGAGTGGCCTTGCCCAGCATCATTGGGGTGCTGGTGGCGCTGCTTGTCGTCAGCCCCTTTTCGAACACACAGGAAATGAGCTTCGTCCTCGCGAAAGACGAAGTGAACATGGCGCGAGAACGGATGCGGCTGACCAACGCGATGTACCGCGGCGAAGATAGCCGGGGCCGTCCTTTCACCCTGCGCGGTGGCAGCGCGGTCCAGAAAAGTTCTGCCGAGCCGATCATTCGTTTGAACGACCTTTCGGGTGAAATGTTGATGTCAAACGGGCCTGCCCGTTTGGTCGCGGGCCAAGGCTATTACAACCTCGAAACCGAACGCGTTCGCGTCGAAGGGCCGATGTCTTATACAGGTGGTGACGGGTTCAGCCTGACTGCCAACAATGTCGAATTCGCGATGAAGACCCGGCAGATCGAGAGCTTCGGGCCAGTCAACGGAACGATGAAAGTCGGGTCTTTCCGGGCCGGCAAACTGCGCGCAGATGTCGATGCCCGCATCGTGCGCCTTGAAGGCGGAGCGCATTTGCGCATCGACCAGAATGCGATTAGATAGGCGACTTATGTCAAAGACTTTCCTGCCGATCATGCTGGCCAGCGCATTGGGAACTGTAGCATTGCTGTCTGTAGCGGCACCCGCACAGGTAATTCGCAACCATAACAGCAATGCCCCGGTGGATTTCGATGCTGGCGCAATCGAATTGCAAGATCGGGCTGACCGGGTAGTCCTGACGGGCGGGGTCACGGCAACGCAAGCTGGCCTCACCCTGCGCGCTTCACGCGTTACAGCCGCCTATAGCAGCAATGGCGGTATCGACGTGAACCGCCTCGACGCTGTGGGCGGGGTGACGATCACCAAGGATGATTTGCGCGCGACCAGCGACGCTGCAATCTACGATCTGGGATCAAACCTGATCACCCTGCTGGGCAATGTGCGTTTGACCCAGGGTGCGAACCGCCTCAATGGTGCCCGGATCGTCATTGATCTGAATGCGGGTCGATCGACCATTACGGGCGGTGCATCTGCAGCAGGAACAAGTGGCCGGAACGGGCGGGTTACCGGCACTTTCACTGTTCCGCAGCGAAAGAACTGATCCATTTCGGAGTAAAGTCTGCCGCTTTACCGGTGCGCATCTCGCATGTTTATGCACGAATCCTGCCAATTGCGGTCAATGCACGCTTTTCTTGCCGCTTCTTGCAGGGTAATGCTGTCGGCGAATAACAAGGGAACCGAAAACGGATGAGCCTCGACCAGCCTGCCGGTGGTGACATGCCAGGACACGAAGCGACTGCCAGCGCCGTGACCGAAGAAGGGCTGACGTCTGGTCTCGCAGTCGTTTCCATTGCCAAAAGCTATGACAAACGCGCCGTCCTGACCGACGTCTCGCTTTCAGTAGCCAAGGGCGAAGTCGTTGGCCTGCTCGGGCCCAATGGCGCGGGCAAGACAACCTGTTTCTATTCGGTAATGGGCTTGGTGAAGCCCGATTCCGGCCGCATCATGCTGAATGGCGAAGATATCACCCGCCTTCCGATGTATCGCCGTGCGATCCTGGGCCTTGGCTATTTGCCACAGGAAACCTCTATCTTTCGTGGGCTTTCGGTCGAACAGAATATCATGGCGGTGCTTGAACTCGCCGAACCGGACAAGGCAGCTCGCGAGGCGCGGCTTGAACAGTTGCTGGACGAATTCGGCCTCACCCGTTTGCGCAGCGCGTCGGCCATGGCGCTATCGGGCGGCGAACGGCGACGGTGCGAGATTGCGCGCGCACTGGCAGCAAACCCGTCGATCATCCTGCTCGACGAGCCCTTTGCAGGGATCGACCCAATCTCGATCAATGACATTCGCGATCTTGTGAAAGAATTGAAACAGCGCGGGATCGGCGTGCTGATCACTGACCATAATGTCCGCGAAACGCTCGACATCGTCGATCGTGCCTGCATCATCTATGGTGGTCAGGTACTGTTCGCCGGATCGCCCGAGGATCTGGTCAAGGATGCCAATGTGCGCAGGCTCTACCTTGGCGAAGGGTTCGAGATGTGAGTTAGCGCTGGTGGCGTGCCTGACTGCATCCTTTACCGGCTGACCCGACCATGGCCTTAGCCCCCCGCCTCGATCTTCGGCAGACCCAGTCGCTGGTGATGACGCCGCAGTTGCAGCAGGCGATCAAGTTGCTCGCGCTGTCGTCGCTCGAAATTGATGCATTCATCGCTGAAGAACTTGAGCGAAACCCCCTACTCGAAATTGCCTCAAACGACGCACCTGGTGATGTAGAGGCACCCGATCTGGCTGATGCCCTGCTTGCCGCTGAAAGTATGGGCAGCGACCAGTTGATGAACGAAGGTGACTTCGGCACTGGCAGCGAAGCACTCGATACCGACTTCTCAGGCGAGACATTCGAACCCGGTGAAGGCGGGGGTGCGGGCGCTGACGGGATGCTGGGGATGAACGGCATCGACTTGCGCGGATCGGACTTCGGCGAAGGCCCGGATTTTGATGCATTTGCGGCCCCCGATATCAGCTTGCGCGATCATTTGATGCAACAAGCTGGCACCGTTGCCTCTGGCAGGCAATTGCTGCTGCTCGAACAGTTGATCGAGCATATCGAACCATCAGGCTGGCTCGGGGTCGACCTGATGGGGCTGGCCTACCGCCTTGGCGTACCGCTCGCAGAATTGGAGGAGGTGCTCGCGCTGCTCCAGACGTTCGATCCCACGGGTGTCGGTGCGCGCGATCTGGCCGAATGCATTGCGCTACAAGCCAAGGAGGCCGACCGTTATGACCCGTGCATGGCGCGTTTGATCGACAATCTCGATCTTGTCGCGCGCGGCAGTTTTGACCAGCTCAAACGGTTGTGCCGCGTCGATGATGAAGATCTGCGCGACATGCTGGTCGAACTACGTAGTTATGATCCGAAGCCGGGCTTGCGCTTTGACAGTGACGATACCGCAGTTGCAGTGACGCCGGACATATTCGTGGTCGCGCAAGGCAAGGGCTGGGCGATCGAGCTCAACAGCGCCAACCTGCCCCGGCTTTTGGTCAACCGGACCTATTATGCCGAAATGGGCGGCGGGGGCAGCAACAAGGCGGCGAACAACTGGCTCAACGAAGCCTTGGCCGACGCCAATTGGCTGATCAAGGCGATGGACCAACGCCAGCGCACGATTATGAAGGTCGCGCAGGAGATTGTGAAGCAGCAGGAGGGTTTTTTCCGCGAGGGCGTTTCACGGCTGAAACCGCTGACGCTGCGGCAAGTGGCGGAAGCCATCGACATGCACGAATCGACCGTAAGCCGTGTTACCAGCAACAAATATCTGCACTGCTCGCGCGGGCTGTTTGACCTCAAATATTTCTTCTCGAGCGGCGTCGCCTCGGCAGATGGCGATGGCGCTTCAGCAGAGGCGGTGAAAGCCGCAATCAAATCCCTTATCGATGCCGAGGCTCCCGATGACATCCTGTCTGACGACACGCTGGTCGACATGCTCAAGGAAAAGGGATTCGACATCGCGCGCCGCACCGTCGCCAAATATCGCGAGGCAATGGGGATCGGCTCGAGCGTGCAACGTCGGCGTGCGAAGAAGATGGGGCGTTAAAACCAACGCCTAATCAAGGCACCGACACTTCAACGCGCAAGTAAGTCGCGGGAATTACGGTTGTCTGCGCATTGCCGCTCGCATTTTGCGCGTTGAACAATGCTTCAAGTTCGGCCTGCAGTGCATCCGCACGACCGTCCTTCGCCGCCGCTTCGAAGGCATTCATCGTCGGGCCGTACCAGTTGCGGAATCGAGCCAGAAATTCGGATGGCGGGCCATCAAAGCGGAAGGTGTAAGTGTCGGGACGACAGCTGATATTCTCAGGCGCGATGCCGGCTGCCGTGAACCGTTCGACCACATGCGCCTCTTGCCCCCAAGTTACCGGACTGACAAATCCTTCGGGCGGTGGTGGCGTGTAGGCCGCACTGATCTTCAGCACTTGTGCGACCAGAGTCGGATCACCCGGTATCCAGTTGCCCATCACGATCCGTCCGCCGGGCTTGGTTACCCGCACCATCTCGCTGGCAACATCGTTCGGCCTAGGCGCAAACATCGCTCCAAAAATGCTGACCACGAGGTCAAAGGCATCGTCTTCGATATTCTCGAGACTGGAGGCATCGCCTTCCTCAAATTTCAGGTTGGATAAACCAGCAGCTGCCGCACGGACATTGCCTGCCGCGACCAGATTTGCAGCAATATCTACCCCGGTGACATCCGCGCCCCTCTTCGCTGCAGGCAGGGCAGTCGTACCATCACCGCAGCCTAAATCCAGCACGCGCATGCCCGGCTTGAGCCCCAGCGAGTCGACCAGATCGCTGCCGCTTTCGCGCATGCAATCGGCGATCTGGGTGAAATCGCCCTTTTCCCACAAAGCTTTATTCGGATTCATAGCTGCCTCCTTGGCAAGCCGGCGTCTGCAATTTTACAGCCGGTTGCCAAGCCTAACAGCAAATGGCACATTCCCTATCGAATTCGCGTTAGGCAAGCACCCGGCCAAGCGCGTCCTTCCATCCGGCCAGCCGAGCATCACGCGCTGCGCCGTCCATTGCAGGGCTGAACCGTCCCACCTTGCCGCGCATCACCGATGCCTCGGCGAGCGAGCCGTATAGCCCTGCCCCCACGCCCGCCAGCATCGCCGCGCCGAGCGCGGTGGTTTCGACAAAGTCGGGACGTTCGACCTCCACCGCCAAAATGTCGGCCAGATCCTGCACCATCCAGCCGTTCGACACCATGCCGCCATCGACGCGAAGTTCGGCCCAGTCCGCACCGTCGGCGGCGAAGGCGGTTTTGAGGTCGTGGGTCTGGTGAGCCATCGCCTCAAGCGCGGCGCGGGCGACATGTGCTTTTTTGGCTGCAAAGGTCAGCCCGTGGATCGCGGCGCGTGCGCCCGGCTGCCAATGCGGTGCGCCGAGGCCCGATAACGCCGGGACCAGATAGACGCCGCCATTATCTTCGACACTGCGCGCCAACGGTTCGGTATCAGGCGAGGCGTCGATAAGGCCGAGATCGTCGCGCAGCCACTGGATCAGGCTGCCGGCGACAAAGACCGATCCCTCGAGCGCATAGTGACGTTCGCCGCCCAATTGCCAGGCTACCGTGGCGAGCAAGCGATTGGTCGATTTGGGCAAAGCGCGTCCGGTCTGGGTGAGCACGAAGGCGCCGGTGCCGAAGGTCGCCTTGGTCTGGCCGGGTTCAAGGCACGACTGTCCGATCAGCGCTGCCTGCTGGTCGCCTGCCATACCGGTGATCGCGATCGGTGCGCCAAACAGGCTGGAGTCGGTCATCCCCAATTGTCCCGCACTATCGCAGATTTCGGGCAGGATCGAGCGCGGCACGCCGAACAGGCTAAGCAGGCCATCATCCCAATCGCCGCTGCCGATAGCCATCAGCGCTGTGCGGCTGGCATTGCTGGCGTCGGAGACGTGCACTTTGCCCCCAGTCAGGCGATAGACGAGATAGCTTTCGATCGTCCCGACCGCGAGGTTGTCACCAGCCTCTTTCAACTGCGGCCAGTTCTTGAGCGCCCAGCCGATTTTCGATCCGGAGAAATAGGGATCGAGCAACAGACCGGTTTTGGCCTGCACATCGGCCTCATTACCCGCTGCCTTCAGTGCCTCACACATGTCAGCGGTGCGCCGATCCTGCCAAACAATCGCGCGCGCCAGCGGCTCGCCGTTGCGCCGATCCCAGAAGACCACCGTCTCACGCTGGTTGGTGATGCCGATGCCGGCAATGGCATGCGCCCCGCCAGCCTGTGCCACCATCTCGCGCGCGCATTCGAGCGTAAGACCCCAGATTTCGGCGGCATCATGCTCGACAAGACCGGGCGCGGGATAATGCTGCGTCAGAGGACGCTGCGCACTGCCAAGGCAGGTGCCATCCTTGGCGAACAGCATCGCCCGTGTTGAAGTGGTGCCTTCGTCGATGACAAGGATGTGGTCGGTCATGAATCTCTCCCTCTGGAGAGGATTTGCGGGATGCCAATGCGGTCGTCAAGCACCGCTCCAAAACCTTGCATCCCCTCACAAACGCTATAGCGTGCCTGTCGAGGAGAGAGTCGACCATGCCCATAACCCATCATCGCACTTGCAGCATATGCGAGGCCAATTGCGGGATCATCGTCACCGCCGAGGGACGCGACATCCTTTCGATCAAGGGCGATCCCGATAACGCGCTCTCGCGCGGGCATATCTGCCCCAAGGCAACCGCGCTCGCCGATCTGCAAAATGATCCGGACAGGCTGCGCAAACCGCTGAAGCGCAATGGCGACAATTGGGAAGAGATCGGCTGGGAACAGGCCTTTACCGAAATCGGCGAACGCACCCGC
>DASUDM010000016.1:0-3068 GCA_036275575.1 Sphingorhabdus sp.
ACCTTCTCGATGGGCCCGCTGTCCGACAAGGAAGTCTGTCTTAAAAGCTTTTGCGCGCGCATCCGCGATCTTATCCCGGAAGCCCGCCTCGAAAAACGCCCGGCACCGGGCTGGAGCCACAAATGACCCAGAAATATGATGCTGTGATCATCGGCGGCGGCCATAACGGCCTTGTCTGCGCCTTCTACCTCGCCCGTGCGGGCATGAAAGTGCGCATCGTCGAGCGCCGCGATGTCGTGGGCGGAGCAGCCGTAACCGAGGAATTCCACCCCGGTTTTCGAAACTCGGTCGCGAGCTACACAGTCAGCCTGCTGCAACCCAAGGTGATTGCCGACATGCGATTGGCCGACCATGGTTATCGCGTGATCGAGCGCCCGATCAGCAACTTCCTGCCGCAAGAAGATGGCGGTTACCTGAAACTGGGCGGCGGGCTGGAACGCACGCAGGCCGAGTTTGCCCGTTTCTCCAAACATGATGCACAGGTCCTGCCCGAATATTATGACATGCTGGAAGGCGTCGCCGATGTGCTGCGCGATCTGGCGCTGAAATCCCCGCCCAATGTTGGCGAAGGCCTGAAAACGCTGTTTGATGGTGCGCGTCAGGGCATGGGGCTTGCCCGCCTGTCGCTATCGCAGCAGCGCGATGTGCTCGACCTTTTCGTCAAATCCGCGCGGACCTTCCTCGATAGCTGGTTTGAAAGCGAAGCTGTGAAGGCCGCGTTCGGTTTCGATGCGGTGGTCGGCAATTATGCCAGCCCCGATACGCCGGGCAGCGCCTATGTCCTCCTCCACCATGTCTTCGGCGAGGTGAACGGAAAGAAAGGCGCATGGGGCCACAGCGTCGGTGGCATGGGCAACATCACCCAGATCATGGCCAAGGTGTGCCGCGAGCATGGTGTCGAAATCAGCCTTGAAAGCCCGGTATCGCGGGTATTGGTTGATGGCGGCAAGGTCGTAGGTGTTCGTCTTGAAAGTGGTGAGGAAGTGATCGCCGATCGCGTGATTTCGAATGTCGGGCCGAAACTGCTGTACGAGCGGATGTTCGAGGACAGCGACCTGAGCGGCGAATTCAAACGCCGCATCAAGGGGTTCAAGGCGGGCAGCGGCACGTTCCGCATGAATGTCGCTCTGTCCGAATTGCCCAAATTCACTTGCTTGCCCGAGGCGGGCGAGCATCACCAATCGGGCATCATCATTGCACCGACGCTCGATTATATGGACGAGGCGTTCCTCGACGCCAAACGCTATGGCTGGTCGAAACGGCCGATCGTTGAGATGTTGATCCCCTCCACCGTTGACGATAGCTTGGCTCCTCCGGGCCAGCATGTGGCCAGCCTATTCTGCCAGCAATTCGCCCCTGAGTTGCCAGATGGCCGCGATTGGGATGCGCAAGAAGGCAAGGCTGCCGATACCATCATCGACACGGTCGAGGCCTATGCCCCCGGTTTCCGTGCCTCGATCCTCGGGCGCCAGATCCTCAGCCCGAAGGGGTTGGAACGCAAATTCGGCCTTGTCGGCGGAGACATCATGCACGGCAATATGAGCCTCGACCAATTGTGGTCAGCGCGCCCTGTGCTGGGTAATGGCGCCTATCGCGGTCCTTTGAAGGGGCTCTATATGTGCGGAGCAGGAACGCATCCGGGTGGCGGTGTTACCGGTGCGCCTGGGCACAATTGCGCTCAAGAAGTGCTGGCCGACAAGTCATTCTTTGGCAGGCTGCGCCGCGTCCACCAGTAAAGTGGCAAGCCAGCGAGCATGAGCACGATGCTCAAGCCGCTGGCATCAACGCCTGCGCCCCAGAGGCTCCAGACTCCAAAGACCAGCCCGAGCAGAGCAAAGGGAACAGCAATCTTGCGTTTCAAGGCCACGACGGCACAGGCGAGATAGAGCCATAACGTGACCGACGTGGTCACCAGCGCCATGAAAGTAAACAGACCTGCCATCGATTGACTGCTGTTTGCCAACACCAGCAGGCTTCCCAGAACCGTCGCCGACAGCAGGCCGTTGATTGGTACGCCATTGGCCGTTGTCCGGGCAAACCATTGCGGCATCATCTGCCTCTTGGCCATTTCGAGAGGCACTTCTGCTTGCACAAGCGTCCAGCCATTGACCGCACCAATTGCACTGATCGCGGCAAAGGCTGCGACCAAAGACGCCGGCCCAGGCGACCAAAAAGTCGAAACGAAAAGCTCAAACGGCGCAGGTGAAGCTGCAACTTTATCCGCTGGCAGCATCAATGTAATACCCGAACAGACGATCAGATAGATTATGCCTGAAAGCAGCGCGCCATAGAAGGTCGCACGCGGCACGTTCCGTTGCGGATTGTCGATTTTGTGCGAAGCGGCGCAGGCGGCCTCGAAACCGATCATCGCCCAAAGCGTCATCGCGGCAGCGGTGTTGACCGAAGGAAGCGATAGCCCTTCATCGGGGAAAGGTGCCAAAGCGGTGGCGCCTTCGCGGCCGAAAATCATACCGATCAGGATAGCGACGACAATCAACGGCGTCAGCTTGAGCAGTGTTGTTATCACCTGGAATGAGCCAGCCGAACGCACCCCGAGAAGGTTCACGCCAGTCATCGTCCAGATAATAGCAAGCGCGGTGAGCGACGGATGTTCGCCGAGCAACGGAAGGAAACTCGACATATAGGAAGTGGCACCAACGGCAATGGTGACACAGCCGGTCCACACCGAAACCCAAAAGGCAAATCCGATCAGAAAACCGGCGAGGGGACCAAAGCTGCGCTCGACCAGTTCGGCAGGGCCGATAGCACCTTCATGGCTGGCCGTGAGTTTGGCGAGGACATGCGCAAGACACAACGCCCCGGCAATCGTCACTACCCAGCCTGCAATCGCATTCCAGCCAAAAGGCGCCAATCCCTGCGGCAACAAGAATACCCCAGAGCCGATCATATTGCCCATGACCAGCGCCACAGACATGAAAAAGCCGAGCTTTTGGCCCGGCTTCTTCGTTTCTTCGTTCATCAAACTCGCGATCAGAAATCGCGGCTGAATTTAAGGCCGATGACGCGCGGTTTGATCAGCGTGTCATAGAAGGTGCCACCCAGTGCCG
>DASUDM010000017.1:0-2163 GCA_036275575.1 Sphingorhabdus sp.
TCGTCCAACTGGCTTTCAAGGAACAGTTGCTTGATTTGCAAATGCGACAGACCCATCAGGTCGATGCGACCATCGGCACGCGGCGTGATGGCGCGCGAAGTGACAACGGGATCGATATGGCCGGGTATCTGCATGATGCGCGGCGATATAGGGAGGTCGGACGCGAAAAGCGAGTCTTGGCTGGTTAGCGACCCGCGCAGCCCAAAGCTGCTGCATCGATAGCACTGGCGGCGCCTCTGGTCGCATAGGCATCGACGATGGAACGCCCATCGCGGGCCACACTGGTGATGCTTAGTGACGAGGAGGAACGGATGGCGGCGATGATCGCAAGATCGGTCTGCCGGTCTTTGGCCCAACCGCCATTGCCGTTGGCGATCAGCCGAAAACGCCGTCCGCCGGCGCTAAGTGTAATGCCACTATTCGCAGAGCGTTCGCGCGAAAGCTGCACATAGACCTGATGGCCCAATCCCTTGCGCGGCCAGAAGCCGATCGAGACATAACCCTCATCGCCGCTCGCCTCTTCCGGGGCGCCAATTGCGTAACAACGGGGGATTTCGGCGTCGCGGAACGCCGCCCAGCTTTGCCAGGCCCCCAATCGTTCCTTCGCCAGCGCAGGTGCGGCAATCATGGCCGCTACAAGGAGCAATAGCTGTTTCAAGCGCGCTCCAAGGCACCTTCGCCCAGCGTTACGATCTGTTCTTCGCCATCGCGTATCATCACCATGCTTCCTTGCGGCAAGCTATCGGCGATCGGAGCGCCGAACATCGGTTCAACGGGCAAGCCAACCAATATTCCGCGCAGTACCCGGGCTGAAATGCCGTGCATCAACACGATGGCATCGCCTGGTTCAGCTGTTGCATCGGCAAGCCAGTCGGATAGTCGATGGGCGATTTCGTCATACCATTCGCCATTGGGCGGGCGGACCGTGAATAACCCGAATTCGGGATCGACGAACGGCCCGATTTCGGCATGGATATCGGCGTAAGTCCGTTCCGACCAATCGCCGACATCGATTTCCTGCAAGCGGTCGTCGGCGCGCGTCTGGTGCCAGTCTGCACCTACATGCTCGGCAACGATTGCCAGCGTCTGCAATGCGCGGCCTGCAGTAGAAGACCATAATTTGGGGGGCGGATGACCTTCAAACCAGGGTGCAAGTGCCTTACCCATGGCATCGGCTTGCAGGAAACCGTTTCGTGTCAAAGGGGTATGAACTGCCCTCTGCCCCTGCATCCGTGCAACCGAGTTGAAAACGGTCTCTCCGTGACGCGCGATGAACAGTCTTTTTCCGTTTGTGCTCAATTTCCTAACCCCTTTTGTGTTGCTAGCCTTCTTCCACAGATTAATCCGCGCTGTAAAGCCAATCGGCTTGCCCTAGGGGCTGGAGTTGTTAAGGAAGATTCGCCGAAATTGGGGGTTTTGACCCTTTGGCATTTTGGGAAGACGCGCCAAACCCGCTGGGCGAGGCATTAGGGGATAGACCGGACAATGAAAGCGACGATCGAGCGCGCCACACTGCTGAAAAGCCTGGGCCATGTGCAATCGGTGGTGGAACGGCGCAATACAATCCCCATCCTTTCCAATGTGCTGATCGAGGCCAGCGACAATGGCGCCATTCGCCTGACCGCGACTGACCTTGACCTGCAAATTGTCGAGACGATCGCTGGCGATGTCGAAATTCCCGGCGCGACCACCGTTTCCGCGCACACCCTGTTTGAAATCGCGCGCAAGCTGCCTGAAGGCAGCCAGGTCCAGCTGAACGCTGCCGATGGCCGCATGGCGGTGAATGCAGGGCGCGCGCGCTTCAGCCTCGCCACGCTGCCGCGAGACGACTTCCCGATGATTGCCGAAGGCGAGTTGCCGACCAGTTTCGAACTGCCGGCTGCTTCGCTCATCCAGATTATCGACAAGACGCGTTTTGCAATTTCGACTGAAGAGACGCGTTATTACCTCAACGGTATCTTCCTGCACGTCACCGACGATGCCGATCCGATGCTGAAGGCTGCGGCGACCGATGGCCATCGACTTGCCCGCGTCACCTTGCCGCGCCCGGCCGGTGCGGAAGGAATGCCGGACGTCATCGTCCCCCGCAAATGTGTTGCCGAGCTTCGCAAGCTGCTCGATGAAAGCGGTAGCAATGCTATCCAGATCGACCTTTCGGCATCG
>DASUDM010000018.1:0-4558 GCA_036275575.1 Sphingorhabdus sp.
TCCTTCAATCGCTCCCGCCAGCCGTCAGCTTCCGTGTCGATCATTGACTTTGCGCCCAACTCGCGCGCGAAGGCTCGCTTGGCTTCTGTGGAACCAACCGCGATCACTTCGGCGCCGAGCAGATTGCCAACTTGTACGGCGGCACTCCCGACACCACCCGCGGCGCCAAAGACAAGCAGGCGTTCCCCCGGCTGGATTGCGGCACGATCGCGCAGCGCGTGCAGTGCGGTTATGTAATTGATTCGGAAGCCCGCAGCCTGGGCGAAGGTCATTGCCTCCGGGATCGCTGTAACCATGGACTGCTTTGCAACGACAAACTCCGCAAGTCCCCCGCCAAAGGAATTGGCCATCACGCGGTCGCCAACCTTAAGATCAGGAACGTCGGCGCCAACTGCCTCAACGATCCCGGCCACTTCCTGCCCCGGTGTGAAAGGGACCGGCGGTTTGACCTGATAACCGCCGAGCGCGACCAGTGCATCGACATAGCCCATGCCACAAACCATGACCTTGATGAGAACTTCATCAGAGCCCGGTATGGGCTTAGGGGCATCTATTATGCGATAGTCATCAACACTTCCGATTTTTTCTGTTTGAACGAGTTTCAACGGCTTTGCTCCACTTGAATTCAAAGAAAGCTCGTCACCGTCATTCAAAACCCCAAAAAGGTCACCTGCTCATCCAAAGGTACGCGTTCGCGCTGGAATCCATTCACCGAGTCGCTTTCATCGCGATAGCCGATGGCGAGGCCGCAGAAGAGGAGGACGTCTTCTCCCAGCCCCAACTGGTCTTTGATCGTCTTGCCATACATACCCATATATTCCTGCGGGCAGGTATCGAGGCCTTCTTCACGGCAGAGCAGCATGATCGTCTGCAGCCACATGCCGGTGTCGGACCATTGCGCTTCCTTCATGAATTTGGGGAAGTGGCAGAGCAGCAGCACCGGCGCACCGAAGGAGACGAGGTTCGACTGGACGAAATCGGCTCGCTGTTTGCCATCATCACGGGCAATCGCCATCGCGCCATACATCGCGGCACCTACGGCCTGCAGGCGCGCCTTGTATTTGTCGTATTTTCCGGGCTCCGAAAAATCATAGTCCATCGGATCGTCGGGCTGGCTTGCCTGCAGCCTTTCCTGCAACGCCTTGAGCGGAGCGCCGGTAAGCACGGTCGCTTCCCAAGGCTGAAAGTTGCAGCCTGAAGGCGCCATGCGCGCCTTTTCCAAGATCCGCTGGATGATTTCGAACGGAACGGGCTTGTCCAGGAAGGACCTGATCGATCGGCGGGTGGCGACGGCTTCGGATACGTTCATAAATTCTCCCCTGTTCTTCTTGGAGCACGGCTTGCCATAAACAGCGCCGCACACTCATCACCGTCCGATTTAACCGATCGATTAAATCCCGCAACTGCTAAAATACCTGTAGTGGCGGATGGCTGCTTTGAGCGCATTTCCAACCAAAGCGGAGACAAAGTCTTGCGCCCCCTGCCCCGCACTGCCACATCTTAGGTATGCGCGAGAAGGAACTTCGGCTGGCCCTTATCTGCTATGGCGGGGTAAGCCTTGCGGTCTACATGCACGGCATCACGCGCGAGATCTGGCACCTTGTGCGCGCCAGCAGGGCCTTCCTTGAAGACCAGCCCGCTGGTGGCGCCAGCGAGGATGTGTACCGCGAACTGCTACAGCTCATCGAGGCGAAATCCGGAACCAAGCTGCGCGTGCTGACCGATATCATAGCCGGCGCCAGCGCGGGCGGGATCAACGGCGTATTCCTCTCGCAGGCCATTGTTACCGGCCAATCGCTTGAGCCACTGACCGATCTTTGGCTGAAAAACGCCGATGTCGAGGTACTGCTCGATCCCGATGCGCGCCCTCTTTCCCGCTTCTCCAAATTCTGGGCGGCACCGATTGCCTGGGCTGTGTTGCGCAGACGAGGTGGCACTGTCGAGCAAACCGTTTCCAGCGAAGCACAAGACGAAGTTGCCACCAAGTTGTCGGGCTTTGTCCGCGCGCGATGGTTCCAACCACCATTTGGCGGCACCGGATTTTCCGCGCTGCTACTCGACGCGTTGCAGGCAATGGAGCAGCAAGGCGTCACGCGGCCGTTATTGCCCGCCGGCCAGCCGCTCGACCTGTTCGTTACCGTCACCGATTTCCACGGCCATCGCGAGAAATTGCGCCTGAACAGCCCATCGGACGTCAGCGAAACCGAACATCGCATTACCATTGGCTTTTCAACCCGCGGGCAGGATGCAGGACAGCTTGCCCCGCCTGCCGAGTTGGTGTTCGCCGCGCGCTCAACCGCCAGCTTTCCAGGGGCCTTCCCCCCCTTCAACGTGCGCGAATTAGACGGATTGTTGCAAGCGCGATCTGTTACCTGGGATGGGCGCGAGGCGTTCCTGAAACGCATTTTGCCTGAGCATTTCGAAGCCGGAACGATCGACGACAGCTTCCTGATCGACGGATCGGTGCTCGCCAATGCGCCTTTTGCACAGGCGATCGAAGCTTTGCGCAACCGGCCTGCGCGGCGCGAAGTCGACCGCCGCTTTGTCTATATCGATCCAAAACCGGGCCTGCCCAGTTTCCGCGTGCGTGGGCGGAACAAAACTATAGATGGCCCGCGCAAGCCGCCGGGCTTCTTCGCAACGATCTTTGGTGCCACCTCTGATATTCCGCGTGAGCAGCCAATTCGCGACAGCCTGAATGCCATCGAAATGCGCTCCGAACGCATTGCGCGGATGCGCGAAATCACCGACCATCTCGAGGTCGAGGTGGAGCATATGATCGAGACCATGCTCGGCAAGACATGGTTCCTGACCAAACCGACGCCCCAGCGCCTGCACAAATGGCGGCTAACGATGCTGCAGAAATCTGCGCTTGCCACCGGGTATAGCTATCCCGCTTACGCCCATCTGCGGATGACGGGGTTGCTCGACGAAATCGTGGCGACCGCCCGCCGCGTCTGCCCCGATGCCCCGCCTGACCGTTGCCACCAATTGCGCGCTGCACTGTGGGGCGAGATCTGCCGCCGCGGGCTGGACCGTATTACCGGCCCCAAAGGCAAGGTCATGGCTGCTGCCTCGATGACCTTCTTCCGCGAACAGGATGTGCGTTTCCGCATACGCCGGTTGCGCTTCATCGCCCGCAAACTGGCCGAAGATGTCGAGGTTTTGGCAGACGTTCCCGTGGCAGTTGCAGACCGGTTGCGGCAAGCCATTTACGCCTCGCTTGCCCATTTCCTCGAGGTTGAAACCGCCGAATATCTGGGAGCCGATGTCGCCGAAGCCGTACGCCATGGCGTCGAGAACCCCGGCGCATTGCTTGACCTGCTGGCGGCGCGTCGAAATCTGGAATCCGCCGATGCTGCGACCGACGCCGCGCTCAACGCGGCGCTCGCCAATGTCCCCGATGCAGCGACCCGCGCGATCCTGATGGGATATCTCGGCTATATCCTTTACGACATTGCAACCCTGCCCTTGCTGCAGGGCGAAGGGTTGGACGAGTTTGACCCGATCAAGGTCGATCGCATCTCCCCCGACGATGCCACGACGATCCGCAAGGGCGGAGCCGCGGCGACGCTCAAGGGCATAGAGTTCAACAATTTCGGCGCCTTTTTCAGCCGCGCCTATCGAGAGAATGACTATCTGTGGGGCCGATTGCACGGCATCGACCGGCTGGTTGATATCGTGCTTTCCTCGATGCCCGGCGCAGTTTCGGCAGAGCAGGCCGAAGTCTTGGCGCTGAAAAAGAAGGCGTTCGAAGCCGTATTGGACGCCGAAGCCCCCCGACTGAAACGCATCCAGCCGCTGATCGAGGAGTTGCGGAGGGAAATCAGCACTATCGCACCGTAGTGCTGAGCTTGTCGAAGCACGCCCCGATGTTTAAGCTAACGCCGATAGGCGCCCTTCGACATGCTCAGGGCTACGGTTTGTTTCTCCCGCTTATTGCTTGAAAGTCCCGTAGACCATCTCGACAAACCGGTCGGCGGTGATGAATCCGCTGGGGTTCACGCCAAAGCCGTCCGCCGGTTTCATCGCTTTCACTTCTTCAAGCGATTTGCCCGCTTTTACGGCTGCCTCGACTTTGCCGACAATCGCCACCAGCATGTCGCGATAGGCCTGCAAGTCGGCCTTGCTGGCAACTGCGCCATGGCCGGGAATGATCTTGGTCTGGTCATTCGCCATGGCCAGCACCTTGTCTGCCGCCGCAATTACCCCGCGCACGTCGCCGCCGCTGCTGCGATCGACAAAGGGATAGCTCATTTTGTGAAAGAACAGGTCGCCCATATGGATGACGTTCGACTTGGTCCAATGGACCACGCTGTCGCCATCGGTGTGCGCGGGCGGAACGGAAATCACGCGAACTTCTTCACCATTGAGGTGCAGTTTCAGACCTTCAGCATAAGTGATGACGGGCAGCGCAACCTTGGGGCTCGCCTTGACCTCGCCGAAGGGCGTTTTCTGGTCGGTCGCCATGCGCACGCGGACATTGTCATGCGCCATGATCACGGCGCCGGCCTTGCCGAAATTCTCATTCCCGCCGCTATGGTCGCCATGCCAGTGG
>DASUDM010000019.1:0-2074 GCA_036275575.1 Sphingorhabdus sp.
GAACCTGCCATTGTCGCTTTCCTCGACCACACCCAATATCTGCTCGCTGGCCTTGGCGAGTTTTTTCATCGGATGGGCAAGCCAGCCCTTCCCAGCCTCTTCCGTTCGCGCAAGGATACGATCGCCAATGCACAGCGCGCCTTTGCGCCCACGTTCAACGACGCGCAGCTTGGGCAAAGGGATCCCCTCTGCCTCCCACCGTTCGGGAACGGCGATTAGCTGATTGCCATCGACATCGACGATCTTGAGCACGGTCACGCGCGGCACGCCACCCATTTTGTGGAATGCCCGGCCCGGGGCAGCGTCAATCAACCCCTCGTCGGTCATATCCTTGAGCAGGGCCTTAAGCGCGATCTTGTCGCTGCCATGCAAGCCAAAAGCGCGGGCAATTTCGCGCTTGCCTGCAGGTTCCTTGGATTGCTCGATAAACTCGAGGATTTGCTCGCGTGTCGGAAGACCCGGCTGATGGCGCGGCTTGCGCGCCAAATCAGTAAGTCCGTCCAATAAGGATGCGCTCGACCGCAGTTTCGCCGGTGAAGAAGCATGCGCCATCCACCGGCGCTGCATCCAGCGGGCTATTGCGCATGGTGAGCTTGAGCGCCTTCAACTGCTCAACGATCTTGTCGAGCGTAGCACCGGTAGGGCGCGCCCATTGCACTTCGACCCAGCCTGCGAATTTCGCGTCGTCGCCCTTGAAATGCGCAGCCAGATCGGTGACGTCACGCGCGATATTGGCCTCGAGCCTAGCCTTGGCCTCGCTGTGCAGCGCAGTCTGGATTTCTTCGAGCAAGGCCGCGGCTTGCGACACAAAATCGGTCTTCAGGGTGAAGGCAGTGTTGAGCTTGCCATCATCCTTGTACAACTGGTCACGACGCAGCACGGCGGCCTTGCCTTCGGAAACGTCGCGCGGACCAACCTCTACGATGATCGGCGCACCCTTCTTCACCCAGGCCCAACGCTTATTTGACGCCTTCGCCGCCTTGGTATCGAGCAAAACGCGCACCGGCTCTCCAAAAGCCGAAAGCCCACCCAGTTCTTTCCAGAGCTCACGGCAGTAATCAAGCACGGCTGCATCACCGTCATCGTCGCGGAGCATCGGCACGATCACGATCTGCCAGGGTGCAATCTGTGGCGGGCAACGAAGGCCATCGTCATCGCCATGCGTCATGATGACGCCGCCGATCATGCGGGTCGATACACCCCAGCTGGTGGTGTGGGCATATTGCTGCCCGCCTTCCTTGTCCTGATATTTGATACCTGCAGCCTCGGCAAAGCCCGTGCCCAGATAGTGCGAGGTGCCGGCTTGCAAAGCCTTGCCATCCTGCATCATCGCCTCGATCGAATAGGTCGCAACGGCGCCGGGGAAACGTTCATTTTCCGGCTTTTCGCCTGCTACAACCGGCATCGCCAACGGGCCTTCGGCAAAGGCGCGGTACATTTCGAGTGCGCGCATAGTCTCCTTCATCGCGTCTTCGCGATCGACATGCGCGGTATGCCCTTCCTGCCACAGGAATTCGCTGGTGCGCAGGAACATGCGGGTGCGCATTTCCCAGCGCACAACATTCGCCCATTGGTTGACCAGCAACGGTAGGTCGCGCCAGCTTTGCACCCAGCGGCTCATCGCTGCACCGATCACGGTCTCCGACGTGGGGCGTACGACCAGCGGCTCTTCAAGTTTCGATTCCGGATCGGGTATCAACTTGCCCTTGCCATCGCCGACAAGGCGATGGTGCGTGACAACCGCCATTTCCTTGGCGAAACCCTCTACATGGTCCGCTTCCTTTTCGAAAAAAGAGAGCGGGATGAAGAGCGGGAAATAGCAATTTTCGACGCCGGCCTTCTTGATTTCGGCATCCATCAATTTCTGGATGCGTTCCCAGATGCCATAGCCCCAGGGGCGGATGACCATGCAGCCGCGGACGCCCGATTCTTCGGCGAGGTCGGCTTCGGAAATGACCTCCTGATACCAGGCGGCGAAATTCTGTTGGCGGGTAACGGAAAGTGCGTGTTTCATGGGCAGCAGCCCCTAGCGGCTTGGCCGCATAACCGCAACCGTGCCGAAAGCTATTCCTGG
>DASUDM010000020.1:0-2516 GCA_036275575.1 Sphingorhabdus sp.
GATGCCGCGATCATCGATGGCACGCACAGCCTGATGAGCTTTGTCCACGGTATGGCGGGCCTTGGCCAATGGCGCACTGATCGCGAGGCGAACCTGCTCGATGGTGCCGCGCCTTTCTATCGCTGCTACGGCACCAGCGACGGCAAGTTCATGGCAGTAGGCTGCATCGAGCCGCAATTCTTCGCCGCGATGATGGAGCGGTTGCCGATCGACAAGGAAGCCTATGGCGGCCAGCACGATCAATCGAAATGGGCGCAGCAGCACAAGATGCTCGAGGAGGTCTTCGCCTCCAAGACCCGCGACGAGTGGGAAGCGACATTTGCGCTGACCGACGCCTGTGTCACCCCGGTGCTCGATTATGTCGAGGCTGCCTCGCACCCCGCCAATGCCGAACGCAAGGCAGTGGTGAAGGATGGAAAATGGCTGCACCCGCAAATTGCGCCGCGACTGTCCACCCAGCGGCAGGCCGACAATTTCGTCATTGCATCGCGTGGTGGCGATTATTCGGCTGTGCTGGCCGAAGCGGGCCTTGCCACCTCCGATATTGAAACCCTTTTAGTCGGGGGTGCTGTCGTTACCGGCTAAGATCCCAAAAATCTAAAGAAAAAGGGCCGGCCTCCATGAGGAGGCCGGCCCTTTCTTTTGGTTATCGTCCGAATCAGAATTTGGTGCGGACGGTGATGCCATACATGCGCGGTTCTTCGACGAACGCGATGCGCGAACGTGTGCCGCCACCACCGCGCAGCGGGGTGTTGGAGGTGATGCCGCGGGTGATTTCGTTACCCAGGTTCGTGCCCCAGACTTCAAAGGTGAAGCGCTCGCTCGGGTCAGTGAAGCCGAGGCGGGCGTTGATCTTGAAATAGTCTTCCTGGCGGTCGAGCGGCAGCGGAACGATGGCACCCGACGACAGGCGCTCGACCGCTTGGGTCGAGGTGCGACGGCTACCCGAATAGCTTACGTTCATGTTGGCGGTGAGGCCCCAACCCGAGCTATTAAGCGGACCATCATAAGTGATGCCAGTGACGCCTGCCCAACGCGGCGCGTTGGTCAGATCCTGGCCGCAAAGCAGCGAGACCGATGCAAGCACAGCCGCTGGAACGCCTGCGGTGCAATTCTGGTTATAACGGGCCTTTGCATGGGTAACCGATGCATTGACGCTGATATAATCGTGCAAGCGACCGAACACTTCAACTTCGAAGCCGCGCGAGCGGGCACCGGCCACGTTGAAGGTGGTGAACTGCACACCGGTGAATTCAAGCACCTGGAAGTCGCTCATGTCCATCTGGAACAATGCGATGTTGGCGTTGATCCGGCCAAAGGTAGCCTTCGCACCGATTTCGTAGGCGTCGACCTTTTCAGAATCGAAGCGCGGATCGGCGTAAATCGGGGCAACCGGGGTTGCCGTGCCAAGGCTTGCAAGCACTGCAGCCGAGTTGATGAGGTTGGCAGCCGTCGGGTCAAGGTTGAAACCGCCCGATTTGAAGCCATGGCTGAAGCTACCGTAGAACATCAAGTCGTCGTTGGGCTTGTAGGTGAGCTGCGCCGTATAGGTCAGCTCGTCGTCCTTGAAAGTATTTGCCCATTCGCGCGGAAGTGGCAGCAAACGACTGGCCAATCCGCCACCAAGCGCGGCAGGTGCGGTCAGAGTGACCGGCGCTACGAACGGGAAACAGTTCAAGCCGACCAAGCCTGCACGCAGAGCAGAAGGCACTGCACCAGCGAGAACGCCGTTGACGCTCGCTTGGCAGGCTCCATTGGTACCTGATAGCTGGTCAAAGCTGGCGACCTTTTTCTCGTCAACATAACGAGCACCGAGGGTGAGGCTAAACTGGTCGGTAAAGCTGATCACATTGTGGGTGAAGACCGAGAATGTGGTGGCTTCCTGGTCGAACCGGTTCACGGCGTTGGCACCAGCGGCGTTAACCGGAATGCCGCCATTGCCCAGCGCAGTAAGCGTGAACAACGGGTTGACCCCGGCAAGATTTGCGAAGTTACCAGCACTCACTGCGCGCTGGAAATCGGTGCCGAGCGTCATGACGCCTTGCGCAGTGATATCTTCCTTGCCGTAGAAACCACCGATCAGCCAGTCGAACTTGTCATCAAACGCTGTGCCTTGCAGGCGGATTTCCTGCGTGAAAGTTTTGATGTCATCGCCATTTTTCGGCAAACCCGGAAGTGCTGTTACCCCGCGACGTCCAACCGAATAGTTGAGCACTGATACGAAATCATCCTGGCTCGATTCGGACGAGAAGTCGCGGTAGGATGTAATCGATGTCAGCTTGGCGCCACCGAAATCCCATTTCAGTTCGCCCGAAACGCCCCATTGCTTGGCCGCGTTCAGGAACTGCTGGCCGTTGGTCGATAGATTGTTCAGCGCGCTGAATCCTGACTGGTCGACACCGTCATTGGCCAGGCCGTGGAAGGCGAAGAAGGGCTGCAACTCGGTTTCGCGCAGGATGACTGCATCGCAGCATTTTTCGTCGACTTTCGAATAGTCGGCGAGGATTCGGATGCTG
>DASUDM010000021.1:0-2801 GCA_036275575.1 Sphingorhabdus sp.
TCTTCATGGGTTATCTGATCGTCACGACTTTGTTGGCGAACAAGATCGAATATCAGCAAATGATGGCGATGTTTGAGCCGCTGGGTTTCGGCGCGTTGTCGGAATCGACGCGCTATTGGACCGCAGCCGACATGAACAGCAAGCTACTGCCGCTTGATTCCAACATGCTGATCAACCGCGGTCTGGTCATTGGCCTTGCCATTGTCTTGCTCGCTGCGACTTATTGGCGCTTTTCGATGGCTGAACGGGCGCCTTCCAAGCGCAAGCTCAAGAAACTGGCGAGCGAAAGATCGTCAGAAAATGCACCTGTCGCTTCGACCCGCATCGTAGCCGCCGCCGTCACGCAGCGTTTCGATGCGGGGACGGTGCGGGCGCAATTCATGGTTCGCCTCAAGACCGAGATCATGCAGGTGCTGCGCAGCCCGGGTCTGATCGTGTTGCTGCTGCTAGCCGTCATCAACACGGGTGCGGGACTGTTCCTGACGCAAACCCTTTTCGGTACGCCTTCTTATCCGCAGACCGCCAATATCATCACCAACGTCCAACAAGGCTTTGCGATCTTTCTGTTGATCATCGCGGTCTTTTACGGGGGCGAGTTGGTCTGGCGTGAACGCGACGCAAAGATCGGTGAAATCATCGATTCCACACCCACGCCGAATTGGGCGATCACTTTGCCCAAAGTGCTGGCGATCCTGTTGGTGCTGATGCTTCTCAACCTTGTCGCAATGGCGACGGGGCTGCTTTTCCAACTGATAAAGGGTGCGCCGGAATTTGGCCTGAGCAGCTATTTTGCCTGGTTCCTGTTGCCGATGACCGTCGACATGCTGCTGGTCGCCATCCTCGCCGTGTTCTTCCAGGCGTTGAGCCCGAACAAATATGTTGGCTGGGGCATTTTCCTCGTCTGGTTCATTGCAGGCATCTTCCTGGTCAACATGGGCTACACCAACGCGCTTTACCGCTATGGCTCCAACCCTGCTGAACCATTGAGCGACATGAACGGCTCTGGCGGATTTGCCTATGGTGCTTGGGTGCTGCGCGCCTATTGGCTATCCTTTGCCGTTATCCTGATGGTTGTCGCCCATATCGTCTGGCCACGCGGGACGGACACACGCTGGCGCAGCCGGCTGAAACGCGTCCGCCATGGCCTGAAAGGTGCGCCGCTCGCGCTCATGGTGACAGCGCTGGTGGCAATGGTCGGGACCGGCGCTTATGTCTGGTACAACTTCAAGGTCCTGAACCGCTATGAAACCAGCAACGAAGCGGAAAAATGGCAGGCGGATTATGAGAAGAAGTATCTCAAATATGAAAAGCTGCCGCGGCCGACCGTCAAATCGGTGAAATTTGATGTGCAGATCCATCCCAAGGATCGCCGTATGGACGTTGTCGGCAGCTATATCTTGCGCAACGAAACCGGCGCGTCGCTCTCCGAAGTGCATATTCGCCAGGGCGATCGTGATGCGAAATTCGGCTTGCTCGATCTCAAAGGCGCAAAGCTGGCGAGCGAGGACAAGATATTCGGCTATCGCATTTTCCGGTTCGAACAGCCTCTCGCACCGGGTGCGGAGACCGAACTCAAATTCAAGTCACAGATCTGGCACCGTGGCTTCCGCAATGGCCAGCCAGCAACGACGGTGAATTTGAACGGTACCTTTGCGAACAACATGGACTTTGCCCCGATCATCGGGATGAGCCGTCAGGGAGTGTTGCAGGATCGCACCGTCCGCCGACGTCAGGGCCTTCCGGCCGAACTGCGCCCGGCAAAGCTGGAGGACATGTCAGCGACGCGCGAAAATTATGTGCGCAGCGACTGGATCATGTCGGACATCACCGTCACCACCGATGCTGACCAGGTGCCGATTGCACCGGGGCGCAAGGTGGCGGATTCGACCAGCAACGGCCGCCGCACCGCGCATTTCGTTTCCAGCGCGCCCATCCACAATTTCCTCTCGATCCAGTCGGCCCGCTACAAGCTGACCGAGAAGAATTACAAGGGCGTGCAGCTGACGATCTTCCACGATCCACGCCACGAATGGAATGTGCCCGCGATGCTCAAAGCGCTCGAGGCCGGGCTGGACTATTACCAGGCCAATTTCGGGCCCTATCAGTTCGATCACGCACGCATCATCGAATTCCCGGGTTATCAGACCTTCGCGCAGGCTTTTGCCGGCACTATGCCTTATTCGGAAAGCATCGGTTTTGCGGCGGATGTGACCGACCCGGATTCGATCGATTATGTCAGCTATGTCACCGCGCATGAACTGGGGCACCAATATTGGGCGCACCAGGTGATCGGTGCGGACATGCAAGGCAATACGATCACGAGCGAAACGCTGGCACAATATTCGGCGCTGATGGTGATGAAAAGGCTCTATGGGCCGGACAAGATCCGCCGCTTCCTGAAATATGAACTCGACCAGTATCTGGCCGGGCGCAAGGGCGATCCGATTGGCGAATTGCCGCTATATCGCGTCGAAAATCAGGGCTATATCCATTACCGCAAGGGCAGCCTTGTCATGTACCTGCTGCAGGAGCGGCTCGGCGAAGATGCGGTCAACCGCGCACTCGCGCGTTTCATCCAGACATGGAAGTTCAAGGGCGCGCCCTATCACCGCTCGGTCGATCTGATCGCCGAGTTCCGCAAAGAGGCGAAAACGCCGGAGGATCAGGCGCTGATCACCGATCTGTTCGAACGGATCACGGTGTACGATTTCAAGGCGAAAGAGGCGAAGGCGAAGAAGCTTGCCAACGGCCTCTGGCAGACGACCATCTCGGTCGAGGCAGCGAAATATTATGCCGATGCC
>DASUDM010000022.1:0-3450 GCA_036275575.1 Sphingorhabdus sp.
TGGCTATCGCTTCATCGCCACTGTTGAGCTTCATTCGGTGCAGGCAAAAGGAACAGTTGCGGCCTATTATACGCCACTGCAGCGCTTTCTGGTGACGGGCCTTGCCGGAATGGCAGGCGGGACGATCGCGGGCGCCGTTGGCGGGTTGCTATATGGATTTGCCGCAGCATTGGGCTCTGCCAGTGAAGGTGGCGCGCTATCGGCCCTTTTGGTGTTGTGGCTACTCACGACAGCTCTGGCGACAGTTGGGGCCGCCGGTGTCGGCTTTGGCATTGCCGCCGCCGACAAGATGCTGCCGCATTGGCTGGCTGCGCCTGTTCTTGGTGGCGCTCTGGGCGGTCTTGCAGTTGGTGCAATCGCCCGATTGCTCGGGATCGATGCGTTCAATCTGCTGCTTGGCGCATCTCCACTCGATTTCACAGGCGCAGTCGAAGGTGCATGTCTTGGCGCAGCTGCCGGGTTGTCGCTTGGCATAGTCCGGCGCAGGCAAGCATCGCATTCGCTTTTGACTAATGCTGCGATATCAGCCGCCATTGGATTGGTGGCAGGTATCATGATTTCGCTTTCCGGGGGCAAATTGCTCGGTGGAAGCCTTGAAGCTCTGACGCAGCAATTCGGGCAGGCTGGCCTGAAACTCGCGCCTTTGGGCGGGCTGTTGGGCGAGGTTGGCTTTGGGCCATCGAGCGAGGCGCTTTCGGCCGGATTGGAGGCAATGTTGTTCTGCGCCTGTATCGCGATGATGGTGGTGCACGCCGAGCGGCGCTGGGCAAAGATGGGCTAACCCAACCAAAGCGTCAGAATGTGTGCAGAAATTATTGGCAAGCGTAGCCGCTTCGCCTTACGCTGGTGCAAAATGGTTCCGGGTTGCGAGAGGTTGATGATTTCATGCGCGTTTCGTTGCTGCTTGGCGTGCTAGCCATGACTGCTACTTCTTCTGTGCATGCCGGCGGGACGACCAGCTTGGCCTATCCCGAAACCCGAAAACTGGATGTCATCGAAGAACAGTTTGGCGTGAAAGTCGCTGATCCCTTTCGCTGGCTTGAAGATGATGTTCGGGTAAATCCCGCCGTTGCGGAATGGGTTGCACAACAGAACCTGGTTTCGCAGGCTTATCTGAGAAACCTGCCTAGCCGCGACGCGCTGAAGGCGCGGATGAAAGCCCTGTTCGACTATGAACGCTTCGGCCTGCCGCAAAAGGCGGGCGGACGTTATTTTTTCACCAAAAATGACGGGCTGCAGAACCAATCGCCGCTATATTATCGCAACGGTTTAAGGGGCAAGGATCGTATCCTCATCGATCCCAATGGCTGGGCAACGGATGGCGCGACCGCGCTCGACCAGTGGGAGCCATCACCCAATGGCAAAATGCTGGCCTATGCGATCCAGGATGGCGGCTCTGACTGGCGGACGATCAGGGTAGTTGACGTCAAAACCGGCCAGCCGTTGGGCGACGAGATCCGCTGGGCCAAATTCACCAATATCGCATGGGTTGGGAATGAAGGATTTCTCTATTCGCGTTTTGCCGAGCCGCAAAAGGGACAGGAATTCCAGGCGCTGAACGAGAACCAGACGCTCTACTATCACCGCATCGGCACCAGCCAGGCAGACGATATCGCGGTCTATGCAACCCCTGACAGGCCAAAGCTGGGGCATAGCGCGCAGGTGACGCATGACAATCGCTGGGTAGTCATCACATCATCGCAGGGCACTGACGAGAAATATGAGATCAGCCTGATCCCGATAATGCGTGGCAAGGGAAGGCCGGTACCGATCACAGAATGGAAACCGATCAAGTTGGTGGCCGGGCTCGACCATGATTGGCAGTTGATTGAGGGTATCGGCGACCAGCTCTGGTTCGTGACCAACAAGGATGCACCCCGGCTCAAAGTTGTGCGCGTCGATCTGGGTAAAGGCGAGCCTGCGTTCACCGATATTGTTCCTGAACGCGCCCAGCCACTCGCCCGCGCACAGATTGTCGGCAACAGGCTGGTGCTTTCCTATCTGCAAGATGCGACATCGATTGCCGAGATGGTGGCGCTCGACGGCACCCCGCTGCAGCGCATCAGCCTGAATTCGATCGGCACAGCCTCGGGCTTTTCGGGCAAGCCGGGGGATTCCGAAACATTCTATGCCTTTTCAAGCTTCAACCAGCCCAGCACGATCTACCGCTTCAATTCATTGACCGGCAAAAGCAGTGTTTTTGGCAGGCCGGAGTTGAGTTTTGATCCTAGCGCGATCAACATAGAGCAGCGCTTTTATGCTTCGAAGGATGGGACGAAGGTTCCGATGTTCGTCGTACATCGCAAGGACCTCGACCTCTCAAAAGGCGCGCCGACCTTGCTCTATGCCTATGGCGGGTTCAACGTCGCGCAATTGCCCACCTTTGACGCACGGCGGATGGCCTGGATTGAATCGGGTGGGGTGTTCGCGCTCGCCAATATCCGCGGTGGCAGCGAATATGGAAAGGCGTGGCATGATGCCGGGCGCTTGCTCAACAAACAGAATGTCTTCGATGATTTTATCGCGGCGGGCGAATATCTGATCAAGGAAGGGATATCGGCGAAGGGCAAGCTTGCGATTGAGGGTCGTTCGAATGGCGGCCTGTTGGTCGGCGCGGTTGTCAACCAGCGCCCGGATCTGTTTGCGGCAGGCCATGCTGCCGTAGGCGTCATGGACATGCTGCGCTTCGATCGCTTCACTGCCGGACGCTATTGGGTGGACGATTATGGTTATCCGAACAAGGAAGCCGATTTCCGCAACTTGCTTGGCTATTCTCCCTATCACAACATCAAGTCCGGGGTGGAATATCCTGCGATGATTGTGACCACGGCCGACACCGATGACCGCGTCGTCCCCGGCCACAGTTTCAAATATACGGCCGCATTGCAGGCGGCGCGGGCCGGCTCCAAGCCGCACATCATTCGCATCGAGACGCGTGCCGGGCATGGATCGGGTAAGCCGACCGACAAGCTGATCGAGGAATATTCGGATATCTACGGTTTTCTCGCCAAATGGACAGGATTGGAGTTGGAGAATGACGCAGCAAAGTGAATGGCAACCGCGCCCCGCCAGTTGGTGGGAAAGGGTGATGGTTCCCAAGCTCATCGGTTGCGCTTGTGCCCAGCCGCAGATCATGAAGGCGCGCAGCCGCATTGTCCCCAAGGCAGAAGGCGACGTGCTTGAGCTTGGTTGCGGCGGCGGCATCAACATGGCCTTTTACGATCCTGCACGGCTCAAAAGCTTTTCGGGTGTTGATCCTTCGGCAGGTCTGCTCGATCGATCGCGCGAAGCCGCGCAGGCCATCGGCATAGATGCAGACATTCGCGGCGGCATAGGGGAGGCAATCCCCTTTGCCAGTGAAAGCTTTGACACGGTGCTGTGCACCTTCACGCTCTGCTCGGTCGATGACCAGAAACAGGTGCTTGCCGAAATGCGCCGCGTGCTGCGCCC
>DASUDM010000023.1:0-5246 GCA_036275575.1 Sphingorhabdus sp.
GGAAATCCCGTCAGATGTCCAAGGTCAGATCGGTGTGACGAGTAACTGGTTCTTCCTCCAAAGCCGGGTTCGGGCTGAATCCATTGAACTGGAGAGTAATGCCCTGATCCGGGCGGATGGCACATCAGCCCAGATTTTATGGCGTGCTCTGGGAGAAGCTGCGTGAACCTTCTCGCCAAGATTGTAATGTTCCCCGTTCGGCCCGATATCGCCATCCAATCATGGCTGCTCACCGATGAGGGCCTTGCGAGCGCGGCCAGCGCGGAGGCAATACCTGAGCTTCCTCTGGTCGCGTTGGTGCCTCCTGAAAATGTCGTTGTCCGCTGGCACCATCACGGAACGCTTGCGCCACGACAAGCGGAAGCGGCAGCGCGTATTGATGCCGGAACCGCGTCGATCAATGCTGCAGATTTGCACATTGTCGCACGTCAAGCCGAGGGTATCACTGACTCTGCGAGCATCGACCGCGGATTGTTCGAAAATGGACTTCGATACTTAAAAGCCGCCGGCTTCGATCCCGACCATGTATGGCCAATGGGTCTGGCCTTGCCGGCCAACGAGGGCAAAGCTATCCGTGCCGAACTAGGTGATCTCAAAGTTATCCGTGCAGGGAACAGACTGTTTCCAGATGAGCCCGGCATTGCCGCCATCATCGCAGATGGCTTGGAGATTGAGGATATCACTGAATCCGATCTCGCGCGACACCTTGCCGCTGCATTGCGCGAAGCGTCGCTCAATCTGCGTTCCGGCCAATTTGCCAAGAAGAGTGCGCGCGCAGTATTGGATCGGGGCAAGCTGAAACTTGCCGGCATTGTCTTTGCGTTGGGCTTGCTTTTCAGCCTTTTGCTGGCACTTGCGACATACCTGAAAGTTGATGCAGCGATTGCACGGGAAGATGAGAGAGCGCTCGCCGCTGCACGACAACTTGCGCCAGAGATTGCCAACGCGGCA
Source organism: Sphingorhabdus sp. (assembly GCA_036275575.1). GTDB lineage: Bacteria > Pseudomonadota > Alphaproteobacteria > Sphingomonadales > Sphingomonadaceae > Sphingorhabdus_B. The sequence continues at coordinate 952 of DASUDM010000023.1, forward strand.
GAGGCACCTGCGCGGCTCGAACAGATATTGGCGACGCGGGGCGGTGGGCACCGCAGTCTTACCATAGCTGCGTCCGCGATCTGGCGCTCAATGCAGCAGGCGGAAGGAGCGAGTTTGCGCGATATGCGTTTCGGGCAGGACAAGGTGCTCAATGTGACGGTCACGGCCGTGACGGTCGATCCTGTCAACAAGCTGCTGATCGACCTTCAGCAGAAAGGCTATAAGGTGACGGCCACAGCTTCCCAAGAGGCGAATGGAATGAACGCGGTCGCCATCACGGTGCGGGCCCCATGATGCAACCGATCATCCATTGGTTCACGGCGCTATCGTTGCGCGAGAAGGTGCTCGTCGGTATCGCAACCGTGCTGTTGGCCCTGGTTGTCACGATCTACGGAATCTATTTCCCGCTGACTTCCGCGATAACCGAGAAACAGATCGAATATCGCGAGGCATTGGAACGGCGCGTCGCCATTGAGGCGATGGTCGACAATGCAGTGCAAAAACAGCCGCAGGCTGTGGCAGTCATCTCTGACACTGCGGTCGAAACAGTGATCAATCAAAGCGCGGCGGAGGCAGGGTTTACGCTGGAAAAAGTCGACGCTGCGGGCAATGATCGTGCTGTGATCACCATAACGCAGGCGCGTCCTTCGGCCCTGATGAAATGGTTGGCAGAGCTTGAACTGAAAGGCGTGATAACCGAACAGATCGATGTCAAAACCGGAAGCGCCGGAACGGTTAGCGTCAATGCAACTTTGGCGAAGGGCGGTCGATGAACATTCCCCGACCAACCCGGCGGTTTTGGCTCGCAAACGCTGCTTTGTTCCTGCTGGCAGCGATCGCCTTCATGCCGCTACGCTGGATGCTAGGGGTGGCCTTAACCGAAAAAGGCGCGATTTCGGCATCGGGAGCGGATGGTACAATTTGGTCTGGTAGCGTCTTTGATGTGACCATGGGCAATGTCAAAGCGGGGACTTTTGGCCTCGGTTTCCAACCTTTCGGCTTGCTGCTGGGCCGAATAGGTTTCTGGTTTGAACAGCCCTCAACTGCTGGGATTGCAGGATTTCGAGGTTCGGTTGTCCGTAGCTTTTCAAGTACCAGTGCACAGGCGCTTGAAGGCGAACTTCCTGTCGCAGATCTGCTGCCCGGAATTCCATCGGGAAAGCTGAAGCTGGAAAATGTATCTTTTACCTGGTCGGCAAACAAATGCAGTGCGGCAAGCGGAAATGTCCGGTTGGAGCCGGAAGGCGCGTTGTTCAACTCCCTCGGGCTTCAGCTTAAAATGATGGGTCGTATTCAATGTGAAAATGGAATGTTACTGGTTCCGCTCACAAGCGAGTCTGCCATGGAAAAGCTGGATCTTCGCATTAGAGGCGATGGCCAGTACAGTGCGACTGCCTATTTCCAGCAGCCCGCTGCGGAATTGGCACCATTGCTCTCGCTTGCCGGTTTCGCCCCGGTGGCCGGGGGCTTCCGTAAAGTCGGTAAGGGCCGATTCTGGTGACATTGGCCGAAATTGGCCAGTTGCCCCCCCAGCCTTGGCTGGCATTGTTTGCCGTATTTTTCGGTGCAATCTTGGGCAGCTACCTCGGCGTTGTCGTCATTCGCTGGCCATCGGGTGAAGCTGCCAGCCAAGGGCGCTCGAAATGCGATCACTGCGGACGGCAAATTGATTGGTTCGATCTAATCCCGCTCTTATCATTCCTGCTGCTCAAAGGGCGGTGCCGAAGTTGCCACGCTAAGATTGATTGGGCGCAAGCGGCGGCGGAGTGGTCATGCGCAATCTTTTGCGGCCTTGCCTTCTTGCTATTCCCAATTGTCGAGGCGGTTGCTTTTAGCATCCTCTGCCTGTTGCTGGTTCCTTTGGCGCTACTCGATGCACGGCATTATTGGCTGCCCGACAGGCTTATATTGTTGCTGGCTTTGGTTGGAATTTTGGCAGGCGGCTATTTGTCGGAAGGCGTGGATTTGGGAATGCGCATATGGGCGGCACTTATAACATTCGCGGTCCTCGAATTGCTTCGAAAGTTGTTCCGCGCAATTCGGGGTTCCGAAGGGATGGGGGCTGGCGATCCCAAGCTTTTTGCCGCTCTCGCCTTATGGTTCTCGCCCCTTCAATTGCCGCTATTGCTGTTGTTGGCATCTCTAATGGGCATCATAGGTGCGCTGTTATTGAGAAAGCGGATGGGCCCACAGATCCCGTTTGGAACATTGCTGGCCGTCGCGGCTGTGCTTCTGCCATTGGCAAAAGCCTTCTGAAAACTAACTCGTTTCGGCTGCAACTGTCTCGCGAAAACGCGAACGCATGGCATGGTGAAGTGCATTCACGAACTGGTCGCTGCAGATCTCCCAATCGAAGCTTGCGCCGAGCTGGGCCGCTGCCGCACGAGAGCCTTTCTGGGCCTGTATGATCGCGCGCAAAAGCGATTCATCCAATGCCCCGGCCGCTTGTTCGAGCTGATCATAAATGCCGCGACCTGTCGGGCCCAATATATCGATTGGGCCTTGTACCGGATATGCCGCCACTGGAACGCCGCACGCCAATGCCTCGATGACAACCAGGCCAAACGTATCGGTAAGGCTTGGGAAAACGAAAACGTCAGCGCTGCAATAGGCTCTTGCCAGATTCTCACCATGTAACGCTCCCAAGAAGATGGCCTCCGGGTATTTTCGCTGCAGTTCCTCGCGTGCCGGGCCATCGCCGACAACGACCTTGGTACCTTCAATTTTCGTGCTTAGAAAATCCGGCAGGTTTTTCTCAACTGCTACGCGACCGACATACAGGAGTATCGGTCGCGGGAGCGAAGCGAGTTCGGGCAATGGCGTGTGATTTGGATGGAACAGCTCACGGTCTATACCCCGCGACCAGAGATGCGCACGCTCTATCCCTCTTTGCTTGAGTTCATCCATGAGCCGGAAAGTCGATACCAACACGGCCTGAGAATGCTTGTGAAACCTCCGCATGATTGGCCAAAATCTATCGGGTGACAGCCCAGTCCTTACCGCTGCGTAATCCGGAAACCGGGTATGGAATGCCGAGGTATATGGAATTGAATGCGCCATGCACCATGAGCGTGCTGCCCAGCCAATCGGCCCTTCAGTGACGATATGGACAATATCCGGCTTGAATTTCCCCAAGGATTTCCGCACCCCGAAACGCGGCGCAATCGCCAGCCGAATTTCCCTATATCCAGGGGTAGGCAATGTGACGAACTCGTTGGGCGTAATCAGTTCGATTTCATAACCGCGACGTTGCAAAATGGCTACCGTCGTTGCCAAGCTTCTGACGACACCATTGGTTTGAGGATACCAGGCATCGGTAGCGATCGCGATTTTCATGCTTTGGCACTTTCCAATAATTTGCCAGCTCTATCGGCGCGCTGGTCAGCCCAGTTTAAAATCTCCATTGAACCGTCAAACGCCTCGGCCAGGGCGGTACAGCTTTCGACCCAATCGCCGTCATTATAGTAGGTGACGTCGCCAATTTGCCGGATTTCAGCGCAGTGGATGTGGCCGCAAACCACGCCGTCCACCCCGCGTTCAGCGGCTTCACGTGCTACGGCGTCTTCGAAGGCGCACACATATTGGACCGCGTTCTTGACGCGCCGCTTCAGGTAGGATGAGAGCGACCAATAGGGCAGGTTCAACCTTTTGCGCACAAAGTTGATCCAGACATTGGCCCTAAGCAACAGATTATAGGCCTGATCGCCCAGAAAAGCGAGCCAACGGGCGTAGAGCACGACACCGTCGAAGGCATCACCATGCGTTATCAGCAACAACCGTCCATCCGCAGTTTCGTGAATTTCTTCGCGCGCAAGGGTTATTCCGCCGAAACTGAAACCCGCATAATCGCGAAGCATCTCGTCATGATTGCCAACTATGAAAACAACGCGTGTACCTTTGTGGGCAATTTTCAATATACGGCGAACGACCTCATTATGGCTATCGGGCCAGTACCAACCCTTCTTCAGACGCCATCCATCGATGATATCGCCCACAAGATAAAGGGTTTCGCAGTCGATTGACTGAAGGAAATCCAGAAGCAGTTCAGCGTTGCAGCCTTTGGTGCCGAGATGGATATCCGATATCCAGATTGTCCGGAACTTTGCTTTGGGCCGGAAGCTTTTCGGTTCGGGATGGAAAATCCATTCCGGCGGAGAAACCACAGGAACATCGACCTTGATCGAACGATACCCGATGCTTTCGCGCATATATTGCGCCCTCCCTTCACTTGGATTGCGCCGTAAATAGTTCCTAATTCTTACATCACTGCTTGATAGCCATTACCAGTGCGGGTC
>DASUDM010000024.1:0-6341 GCA_036275575.1 Sphingorhabdus sp.
TTCGGCGGGTTCTGCCACCAGCTGTAACGGTACCCGCCTGTTCTTCGGACCGGACGTTAGCCGCCATTCGAACGATTTGAACACTGAAAACCTCTCGGTCGATTTCTCGGCCAAGTTGCAGGCAGGCGACCATTCGCTGCGTTTCCAGTTGGGCTATACCGACGTTTCGGTTTTCAACCTGTTCCTGCAGCGCTCGCTGGGTGACTTCTACTTTGACAGCCTGGCCGACTTTGCAGCGGGCAATGCAAACCGCCTGCGTTTCAGCGGTGCGGTGCCGAGCTTGAATCCGGACGATGCCGCTGCAAGCTTTGGTACTCAGAACTGGACTATCGGTATCCAGGACGATTGGCAGGTTACACCAAATCTTTTGATGACATATGGTCTGCGTTACGATCTGTTCAACAATGACGCGTACCCACCGTTGAATGCGAACTTCACGGGCCGTTACGGTTATTCAAACCGCACTACTTTCAGTGGCAAGGGTGTTTTCCAGCCTCGCTTTGGCTTTAACTGGGAAGCTACGGATCGCTTGATTGTTCGCGGTGGCGTCGGCATCTTCGCAGGCGGTACTCCGGACGTTTACCTGTCGAACGTATTCTCGAATACAGGTCAGCTGACCAACAGCGTTGACTTGAGCCGCACCAACTGCGCCGCCTCTGGCACCTGTGGCGCTCTGAACGGTATCACTGGAGGTACCATTCCGACCAGCGTCACCAACTTCCTTACCACCAACGTTGCCTCGTTGGCAGCAGCTCCGACGGACGCAATTGTTCCTGACCTTCGAATTGCTCGCAAGATGAAGGCGGCGTTGCAGGCTGACTATGACGCAGATCTTGGCCCGCTGGGCGATGGCTGGTTGCTGGGCGTACAGGTTCTGTATGACCAGAACATTTGGGGCTATCAGTGGACCGACCTGCGCTCGGTTCCGATCGGCACTCTGCCTGACGGCCGTCGTCGCTATGGTCCATTTGGCGGTTCGGCAACAACCAACCGCGACTTGTTGATGACCAACAGCAACAAGGGCCGGGCATGGTTCGCAACATTCCGCTTTGCGAAGGATTTTGGCGATCTGTCGATCGACGGTAGCTACACCCGTTCGGACGTGAAGGATGTCGCGGCGTTGACCTCGTCAACCTCCAGCTCCAACTACGGCAACAATGCCTTCGTTGATCCAAATTATGCGGCATATGGTCGTTCGATCTACGAATATCGCGATCAGTGGAAGTTCGGCATCGACTACAAGCATGCCTTCTTTGGCGACAATGAAACCCGCTTCAGCCTGTTTGGCGAATATCGTTCGGGCCGTCCGTACAGCTTGACGATGCTCGATAACTCGGGTGGTCGCGGTGCCGTTTTCGGAACCGTGGGCAACCTTGGCAACATGTTGCTCTACGTTCCGACCACTGGAACCGATCCGCGTGTCGTCTTTGACAGCGCGGCTAGCCAGACGGCATTTGATGCGCTGGTGACCACCTTGGGCTTGGACAAATATCGCGGGAAGATTGTTCCGAAGAACAGCCAGACTTCGCCCGATTTCTTCAAGGTCGACTTCAAGGTCAGCCAGGAAATCCCGGCGTTCCTGGGCGGCAAGTTTGAAGTGTTCATGGACATCGAGAACGTACTGAACCTGATCGATAGCGATTGGGGTTCACTCCGCCAGGTCCAGTTCCCGTACAATGCTGCCATCGTGCGCGTTGCATGTGCTGCGACCAGCGGAAACAACTGCACACAGTATCGTTATAGCAACGTACTGGCTCCGAACGAGGTGCTGCAGAGCCGCCAGTCGCTCTATGGCATCCGCGTAGGCGCTCGCATCAAGTTCTAACTTTTTGCCTAGCGCAGAAATGGGGCGCGGGGTTCACCTCCGCGCCCTTTTTCATTCGTAGATACAGCGGTCCAGCCCGTCACGTTTGACGATATTGATGCGTGCGGCGATGCTGTTGCCGTAGCGGCGGGTGAAGCCGCTGGCGCCGTTGACCGCGCGCTTTTTGGGTAAGGGCAGGGCGGCTGCCATGCGGGCAGCCTCTATCCGCGAAAGTTTGGATGCGCTCTTCTTGAAATAGCGTTGGGCCCCAGATTCGGCGCCATATGTGCCAATTCCGGTCTCCGCGACGTTCAGATACACCTCCATGATGCGACGCTTTCCCCAAAAGGTTTCGATCAGGAAGGTGAAATAGACCTCGGGCACTTTGCGGATATAGCGTGTCCATCCGCTGCCTTGCCAAAGGAACACATTTTTTGCGGTCTGCTGGCTGATCGTTGAACCACCACGAATGCGACCGCCCTGCTGGTTGCGCTGGATGGCTTTTTCGATAGCTTCGGTATCAAAGCCATTATGCTGGCAGAATTTGCCATCTTCTGCCGCAATGACGGCGCGAACAAGATTGGGTGAGATATTGGAAAGCGGTTCCCAGTCACGTTCCGCACCTTTGCTGTCGAACAACATCGTCAGCGTGGTCGGAACTGGTACGAAGCGATACAGCAGCACCAACGCGAAGGTAATCGCAAGGTACCAAAGAAGGCAACGAAACAGGAAGGCGGAGAAACGGGCGACGGGCGAACGCTTTGCTTGGGCCATGGCCTTAGCTAGCGCGGACCCGTAGCCGCGTCATCCATTTTTACTTTTGCCTCAAACGGCTGCAAGCAGCCGTTTGTCATTGGCGATGCGCAACATCGCCTTTTGCAGCTTTTCAAATGCACGCACTTCGATCTGGCGCACACGTTCACGGCTGACATTATATTCCTGGCTGAGTTCTTCGAGCGTTTTCGGCTCGTCGATCAGGCGACGTTCGGTCAGGATATGCTTTTCGCGCTCGTTGAGGCTAGCCATGGCTTCCATCAATAGGTGGTGACGGACATCGGTTTCCTGGGCCTCTGCTACGCGCTCATCCTGCAAGGGCTCGCTGTCGACCAGCCAATCTTGCCATTGGCCGTCGCCATCTTCGCGCATTGAAACGTTGAGCGAGGTATCGCCGCCCATCGCCATGCGACGGTTCATTTCGATGACTTCGCTTTCAGATACGCCCAGATCGGTGGAGATTTTCGCGACATCTTCGGGTCGCAGATCGCCATCCTCGAACGCCTGCATGTTATTCTTCATGCGGCGAAGGTTGAAAAACAGCTTTTTCTGAGCTGCGGTGGTGCCGATTTTCACGAGGCTCCAGCTGCGCAGGATGAATTCCTGCATCGACGCCTTAATCCACCACATTGCATAAGTGGCGAGGCGGAAGCCGCGATCGGGATCGAATTTTTTCACACCCTGCATGAGGCCGACATTGCCCTCGGAAATCAGCTCCGATACGGGCAAGCCATAGCCGCGATAGCCCATCGCAATCTTCGCCACGAGGCGCAGGTGCGATGAAACCAGCTGCGCCGCGGCGGCAGGGTCCTCATGCTGCTGGTAACGCTTGGCGAGCATATATTCCTGCTCGGGCGTCAGCACCGGGAATTTCTTGATTTCCGCAAGGTAGCGGTTGAGGCTGGCGTCCCCCCCAAGGGCAGGGATTGTTGCCGGAACATTTTTAGTCTCTGACATTTCTTCCTCTTTCTTGTCCGCATCAGGGCCTCATCAAGCACCCTTTTGTCAGACTGTTACGGTGAAACTCATACTCTCAGCGACGTTAGCAGAAGCTGAATATCATCGGGCAATCTGCTTTCGAAACCCAGTTTTTCACCGGTAACCGGGTGAATAAACCCCAGTGACGCCGCGTGCAAGGCTTGCCGATTAAAATAAGACTGATTTGGTCCAAATCTAAATGCTTTTCGTCGATTATTATAAGTGGAATCGCCGATTAACGGGTTTCCGATGTGCGCCATGTGAACGCGTACCTGGTGCGTCCTTCCCGTTTCGAGTCGACACTCGACCAGCGACGCCTCCTTGAATTGTTCAATCGTCCGGTAATGCGTAACTGCGTGCTTTCCTTTGCCTTCCGGCAATACCGCCATCTTCTTTCTGTTGGTTGTCGAGCGACCGATTTGGGTTCGGATCGTACCCGTCGGTGGTGTGGGATGGCCGGCGACTACCGCCAGATAGCGGCGCTCAATGTCATGCGATGCAAAAAGCTTTGCGAGTCCCTCATGCGCCTTGTCGGTTTTGGCAACCACGAGCAGACCCGAAGTATCGCGATCGATGCGATGCACAATGCCCGGGCGCTGCACGCCTCCAATTCCAGATAAATTGCCTCTGCAATGATGGAGCAGGGCGTTCACCAAGGTGCCATCACTATGGCCTGCTGCTGGATGGACAACCAATCCCGCCGGCTTATCGACAACGACCAGATACTCGTCTTCAAAAACAATATTCAGTGCAATCTCTTGCGCTTCCGCTTTGTCTGGCAAGGGTGCAGGTACGGTCAATACAAATGATTGGCCTTCGAACTTTTTGCTGGAGGCATCAGCCACAGGCCTTCCCGCAACCATAAGGGCTCCATCGCCAACAAGTGCCTGAATTCGGGCGCGTGACAGGCTGGGAATGGATTCCGCGAGGGCACGGTCCAAGCGGCCCGGTCCCAAAATTCCACTGTGGGTAGTTGCTTGCCCCTCCATTTTCGGGATGTGGGAAATGGTTTTGATATTATCAAGTTGCATCGAGTTGAATTCGCGAAATATTGCCGATTGCCATTACCGGGGTTGAAACGTCGCTTCAGTCCGTCCATTGCGAATGACGTCATGACCACAAGGGGAACTGTCTGACCATGTCCGACGCTGAACTCGATCTCGCAGCTCTGCTTTGCTCTCGTCTTTGCCATGATTTGCTTAGTCCGGTTGGCGCAATGAATAACGGGCTGGAATTACTCGCAGACGAACATGACCCTGAGATGCGGAAGCGCTGCATGGATTTGCTTGCTGAAAGCGCAAAATCGACCGCGGACAAACTCAAATTTTTCCGGCTGGCTTTTGGCGCAGCTGGCGGTTTCGGAACCGAAGTCGATCCCATGGAGGCGAAATCGGTGATCGAACCGCTGGTTACCGGCGATGGACGGACTAGTCTGCATTGGGGCGTGCCCGCTGGTTTGATGCCAAAAAAGGCCGTGAAGGTTTTGCTCAATCTCGTGCTCATTGCCAAAGACGCTTTGGTTCGTGGCGGTGAGCTGCATGTCGGTGCTGAAGCGCGCGATGAAGGTCAGGAAATTGTCATCAGGGCAGTGGGCCCGCGCATAATCATGGATCAATCGGTTCGTGACGCGCTGACCGGTGAATTGACCGAAAGCCAAATTGACTCGCGAACAGCGGCAGCATGGATGGTCCGCGGCTTATGTGCCGGTAATGGTGGCCTCGTGCAAATTGCTGGTCCTGATGAAACGCAGATCGTTATCGGCGCCCTGGTTCGTTAAACGGCCCATGTCGATGGCTGTGTAAAGTCCTTCTTAACCAAGATTATCCATAAGGTCGCCAAACGTCATTTGCGGGGCGCAACAAATGGATGAATTACGCGAAGAATTTATCGCGGAAACACGGGAAACGCTGGAAATACTGGCAAGCCAGTTAGTCCAGTGGGAAAAGAATCCTGGCGATTTGAGCCTGATTGATAGCGCCTTCCGATTTGTTCACACGGTCAAAGGCAGCTGCGGCTTTCTCGATTTGCCACGTCTCCTCAAACTCAGCCACGCCGCTGAAGAATTGTTGAGCGCTGCGCGAGACGAGCGCATTACAGTTTCCGATGCGATGGTGTCATCAGTGCTGGCAGTCATCGACCGGATTTCTGCATTAACGGAAGCGCTTGAGAGTGGCGAGCCGGTGTTTGACAACGACGCAGAGTTGATCGACGCGATGCTTGGATTCCTGCCGGTTGAAGGCGGCGCTGAGGCGACCGAGATTGCGTTCGCTTCCCTAGACAAGCAAGCGCTGCAGGAAATGGCGGACGAGGCGGTGAATGCATCGAAAGCCCGTTCTGTCAGGGTTTCGCTGGCGCTGCTCGATAAGCTGATGAATGGCGTTTCCGATCTGGTACTCGCCCGTAATGAGGTGTCGCGGCAGTTGCGGCGGGTTGGGGCGACTACCGAGATTGAGCATGCATTTGGTCGCCTATCGTCGACGGTTGCCGAAATGCGCGACGCCATCGGCATGATGCGCATGCAGCATATTGATCGCCTGTTTTCATCGTTGCCGCGGCTTTTGCGCGATATTTGCATTGAACTCGGCAAGCAGATCGAACTGACAGTTGAGGGAAGCGAAGTTGAAGTCGACCGTGAAATGGTCGAAGCCTTGCGCGATCCGTTGACCCATATTCTGCGCAATTCAGCTGACCATGGTATTGAAAGCCCGGAGCAACGTCGCGCGGCAGGCAAGGATCCGGTTGGACACATCCATGTGCTGGCACGGCAGTCCGGCAACCAGATCCT
>DASUDM010000025.1:0-11053 GCA_036275575.1 Sphingorhabdus sp.
ACTGCGAGTCCGAAGGAGAGGCGGAGCGTAGCTTTGCCATAAGCGAACGACTGGGCATCACGCCCAAAATCGCTGTGCGGGTGAACCCCAGCTTTGACCTCAAAGGCAGCGGCATGAAAATGGGTGGCGGCGCCAAGCCATTTGGCGTCGATGCCGAGCGCGTGCCGGCGTTGGTCCGCCGCATCATATCTGCAGGGGCTGACTGGCGTGGATTCCATATCTATGCCGGATCGCAGGCGCTGGACGCCGAGGCGATCATCGCAATGCAGGCGCAGACATTGGCGCTGGCGACCGAACTGGCGGAGGCGGCTGGTGCTGCGCCACCCAAGGTCAATCTCGGCGGCGGTTTTGGCATTCCCTATTTCCCCGGCGACACGGCGTTTGATCTGAACGCCGTCGGCGGTGCATTGGGGCAGGCATTGTCGGCGCTTCCCGCCATCCTTGCAGACACGCATTTCTGTATCGAACTTGGCCGCTATCTGGTCGGCGAAGCAGGGGTGTATCTGTGCCGCGTGGTCGACCGAAAGGTCAGCCATGGCGAAACCTTCCTTGTCACCGATGGCGGGTTGCATCACCAGCTAGCGGCATCGGGCAATTTCGGTACCGTCATCCGCCGCAACTATCCGGTTGCTGTAGCAACGCGTTTCGATGCCCCAGCCGATGAGGTGCAATCGGTGGTCGGATGCCTCTGCACTCCGCTCGACCGGCTTTCGGACAGCGCCCTTCTTCCGCATGCCGAGATGGGCGATCTGGTCGCGATATTTTGTGCAGGCGCGTATGGCGCAAGCGCCAGCCCCGCCAGTTTCTTGGGGCAAGGTGCCGCGCTGGAAATGCTGGTTTAGCTTAGCCAGCCTTGGCTTGCGCACCAAGGATCAGCGGTTCTGCCTTGTTGATATCGACGGTAGCCTTCGCAATATTTGGCTGGCTGCTACCGCGATGCTTGAACTTGCCCTCAACCATGCCGCCCGGGGCAATGGTAAGGCTCTGGTAAAGCACGTCGCCGGAAATGCGGGCGCTTGCTTCGATAACCAGTTCGCCCGCTTCGATCGATCCATCGACCTTGCCCGAAAGACGGGCTGTTTCAGCGACGACCTTGCCGACAATCACACTGCCTTCGCCTTGCACCAGCGAGCCGCACATCACGTCACCATGGATTTTCCCGTCGATATGCAAATCGACCTTGGCCGAGAGATTGCCGGTAATTTCAACATCCGACGCGATAACTGAAAAAGTATGTCCACCGCGCATAGTGTTACGCCCCTGCGTTGCCGCGACCGGCTGAGCGGTTTCCGGCGACGGCTTGGATTTCGAGAACATCTGGGTTTGCCTCCAGGAATTTGAGCGGGTTGATTGCGGTCCCGTTGATACGAACTTCAAAGTGCAAATGTGGCCCGGTCGAACGGCCGGTCGAGCCCATGCGGCCGATCTGCACGCCGCGCTTTACCTCTTGCCCGACCGAAACGGTAAACCCGCTGAGGTGGGCATAGCGCGTGACCAAACCATTGGCGTGGGTGATTTCGATGCATTTGCCATAACCGCCCTGCCATCCGGCAGAAGTGACCTTGCCATCCGCAGCGGCAAGAATGGGCGTTCCAATCGGGCCCTTGAAATCAAGCCCTGCGTGCATGGCAGCACCGCCATTGAACGGATCCGAGCGATAGCCGAAGCGGCTGGACATCAGGCCTACAGCTGCGGGCATGCTGGTCGGGATGCCGGCCAATGCCATTTCCATGGCTTCCATGCGCTCAAGCGCCGAAAGCATGCGGGTGAAACGCGGGTCGCGAACCGGCTTTTGCTTTTTGCCGAAAAAGGGAATGAACGGGCCGCCGACACCATCCGCGGCTTCACGCGCCAGCTGCGCCGGATTGAGGCCGAACTGGCGGATTGCGCTTTCGGCCTTTTGTGAACGGGTGAGCGCGATTTGTGTCATGCGCTCGGCAAAAGCGATCTGGCGCGCTTCGAGTTGTGCCAGCTTTGCCGCTTCGGGAATGGCTTGGCCAATTTTCTTGGCGGTTTCGGCGGCTTCGCCTGTCGCGGGAGCGGCGGTCTCGGTAGCTGGCATGTCTCCGAAATGTTCTTCGAACGCACCTTCCATCAGCTTCTGCCGTGCCTCAAGATCGCTTGCGACCGCATCCATATCGTCGCGATATTTGGCGACGCGTTCTTCGGCGGTCTCGATCTTTTCCTGCTTGGCACTCAACATCATGCGTTCTGCGGAAACGCTCAGCTGGTTGATCATCATGCCCAGCGTGATGACAAGCCATATGCCGATAACCGACGCAATCGCACCTGCCACGCGACGTTGCAGCTTGGCACTAATCTTGATGAACCGGACATGCCCGTTCGACCGCATGAAGAACTCACGATCCACGAACCATCCAGCCAACCGGTTTTTCCAACCGGCGAACCTGGCCATTTGTGACACGACCCACCCCGTTTTTATTTGGTGGCGGGCGCATAGCAGAGCGAATTGAAGCTGACGAATCGCTTTACCTCGACTCGTGCCGAGTCGGTGGAGTCGTGCGGTGAGTTGTGAATATTTACATGAAATCGGTTGCGGACCGTACAAAAGCCGTTCGGCTTTGGCTTTGATCACGCAGAAAAATGATTGTTTTTCAGGTCGATGTCGCGAATCGACACTTAAGCTGGGCAAATTTTGCCAAAACCAAAGGATTCTGCGGCTTCCGCTTGCGCGCTGCCCGGATTAGGAGGCTGGACGATGACCGAAGATGTAACCTCGATTATTGCCGATATGACGGCCAAGGCCCGCGCCGCCGCGCGCCATGTTGCGGGCGCCAGCGATGCCCAGAAGGCCGAGGCCTTGCTTGCTGCTGCGGCGGCGATGCGCGCAGCCATGCCTGCCATATTGGCCGCCAATGCGAAAGACATGGAGGCGGGTGCGGCAAATGGGCTGTCTGCAGCCATGCTTGACCGATTGAAGCTCGATGAAGCGCGTCTTGAGGGCGTTGCAAGCGCGGTCGAGCAGGTTGCCCGACTGGAAGATCCTGTCGGCAAGGTAATTGACCGGAGCGAAAGGCCCAACGGGCTGGTGATGGAGCGTGTCCGCGTTCCGGTTGGCGTGCTTGCCATCATCTATGAAAGCCGCCCCAATGTTACCGCAGACGCCGCAGCGCTCGGCCTTCGTTCGGGCAATGCCGTCATCCTTAGAGGCGGCAGCGAGGCAGTGAACAGCAATCGCGCAATCCACGCAGCGATGGTGGAAGGGATCGTAAAGGCTGGCCTGCCTGCCGATGCCGTCCAACTCGTTCCGACACAGGATCGTGCGGCTGTGGGAGCATTGCTCAAGGCGCAGGGGCAAATCGACATGGTGATACCGCGCGGAGGCAAATCGCTCGTCGCGCGCGTGCAGGATGAAGCGCGCGTGCCTGTGCTCGCGCATCTCGACGGTATCTGCCACACCTATGTCCATGCCAAGGCCGATCCGGCGATGGCAGAGGCGATTGCCGTTAACGCCAAGATGCGCCGCACCGGCATTTGCGGTGCGACCGAAACGCTCCTTATCGATCAGGATTATCCCGAACCTGCCCGCCTGATTGGCGCTTTGCTTGACACCGGCTGCGAAGTGCGCGCCGATGATATGTTGATGGAACTTGATGCGCGCACTGTCCCGGCCGACGAGGAGGATTGGGGCACCGAATATCTGGAACCGATCGTCTCGGCCAAGGTGGTTTCAGGCGTCGACGAAGCCATTGAGCATATCGCCCGCTATGGTTCGCAACATACCGAAAGCATAATCACCAACGACGAAGCCGCGGCGGCGCAATTCCTGTCTGGCGTCGACAGCGCAATAGTGATGCACAACGCCTCGACGCAGTTTGCCGATGGCGGAGAATTCGGGCTGGGTGCTGAAATCGGCATTGCGACCGGACGGCTTCATGCGCGCGGCCCCGTCGCACTCGAAGGGCTCACCACCTACAAATGGCTGGTGCATGGCTCGGGGCAGACGCGGCCCTAAATGCTGACGGGACTGCTTGGCGGATCTTTCAACCCTGCGCATGGCGGGCACCGTTCGATCAGCCTGTTCTCGCTGGAAGCGCTGGATCTTGATGAAATCTGGTGGCTTGTGTCGCCGGGAAATCCGCTTAAGTCCAATGCAAAAGATATGGCATCGCTCAAGGCGCGCCTGGTCTCGGCCCGTAAAATGGCGCGACGTGCACCTATTCGTGCCACTGCCATAGAAGCGCAAATGGGCACGCGGTACACGGTCGATACGCTTCGCAAACTGATCAGGCGCTATCCCAATCGCCGCTTCATCTGGATTATGGGCGCCGACAATGTGGCAAATTTCACACGCTGGCGGCGCTGGCGCGATATTGCCCGATTAATGCCGATTGCGGTAATCGCGCGCCCGGGTTATGATGATGATGCTGTTGCGGGTCCCGCAATGGCCTGGCTCAGGCGGTACGTCCGGCGTCCGGACCAGCGGCTTTACTGGACGATGTGGAGCACACCGGCGCTTGTTTTTTTGCGCTTTCGCCCCGATCCACGCTCGGCCACGGCGGTTCGCCAGGCCAACCCTCATTGGCATCGCGACTATGAAGGCAAGCGCGTTATCGACGGCGTTACCCACAAATATTTGTATTAAGGAGCAATTTTGATCGAACTCGCTACAGTCCCCGGCGGCAAGACCGCAAAAAAGGGACCTGTCTTGCAGCCTGACGAACTGCACAAACTCATCCTCCAGTCGCTCGACGACGATCAGGCGCAAGAGGTCGTTTCCATTCCGCTTCAAGGCAAGAGCAGCATCGCCGACTATATGGTCGTGGCGAGCGGTCGTTCGAGCCGACAAGTGGCATCGATGGCGCAGAAGCTTGCCGAACGAATCAAAAAGGCTGGGCGCAATGCGCATATTGAAGGCCTGCCCAGCGCCGATTGGGTGCTGATCGATGCCGAGGATGTGGTCGTGCACCTGTTCCGGCCCGAAGTACGCAGCTTCTACAATCTTGAGCGGATGTGGGGCTTCGGCGACGCGCCTGAGGCGGCGAACGCCTGATGGTTTAGGGGCGGCTCAAAACCGCCCGAGCATGTGGGGAGGCCGCGATGCGGTTGCATATCATTGCGCGCGGCAAGATAGGCCGTTCCCCAGAAGGCGAACTAGTTGACCGATATCTGAAACGGCTGACATGGCCGCACAAGCTGACCGAGCTTCCTGACCGCGGCGGCAACATGCCCGCAACGGAGCGCAATAGCCGCACCGTGCTGCTCGACGAAAAGGGCGAGCAGCTTTCTTCGATGGACCTTTCCAAACTGCTCGAACGCTGGCGCAATGAAGGCGTTGCCGAGGTGCGTTTTTGCCTGGGGGCGGCCGATGGTTTTGACGAGGCGGACCGCGCAGCTGCCGACAAGCTGATCGCTTTTGGCCGCGCGACATGGCCGCACCTCATGGCGCGCGCCATGCTTGCCGAGCAACTTTATCGCGCAACTTCCATACTTGCCAACCATCCCTATCATCGCGAAGGATAGGGCCATGCGGTGGGCGAATTTCCTTACAGGTGCGATGGCGGCGGGCGGGCTGCTCGCGGCTTCGGCGGCAGGGCAAAGCGACATCGAAGCGCTCCGCGAAGCCAAGTCGCGCGCCGCCGCGGCCGAAGCGCGAAGCGAGGTTTTGCGGCAGGAAGCGGCCAATGCCGAGGCAACCGCAGACCGCCTTGTCGCTCGCCGGGCTGCGCTGGCTGCGGAAATCGATGCTGCCAATGCCCAGATCGCAACGGCAAACGCCCGGATTGCGATCATAACGCGCCGCCAAAAGGCGCAGGCAGCGTTGTTGGGAGAGGCCTATGCGCCAATGCTGCGCCTCAACGCACTTCTGCAGAACATGACCCGCCAGCCGACATCGCTATTGCTGGCACGCCCCGGCGACCGGCGGGATTATGTGCGCCTGCGTGCTGCAATGGCTTCGATCGAGCCGGTAATCTCCAAGCGGACTGCGGCGTTACGCAGCCAGATGGCGCTGCAGCGCGAACTGCAAAAGCAGGAAAACACTGCGATCCGCTCGTTACGCAAGGCGCGCACGGAATTGGCCGGTAGGCGCAAGGCGCTGGCGGCACTCGAAAACGATAGCCGCGGCAAGGCGCTCAGCCTCAATGCCGACGCTGCGCTCGAATTTGAGCGCGCGATCGGGCAGGGTGAAAGGGCCCGCGACCTAGTTGAGCGCATCGATGCCGAGCGCGAAAGCGGGCAGGTTGCCGCCCGTCTCGCCGAATATGCAGGGCCAACCCCGCGTCTCGGCCGGGGCATGCCAAAGGCAGCGTCCAATTCAGCTTTCATCCTTCCCGTATCGGGCAGGGTGGTTGCCGGTTTCGGGGAGCTGAACCCCACAGGCTATCGCGAGCGGGGCATCCGCCTTGCCGTCGATCCGGACGCACGGATCATCGCGCCTGCGGGCGGCAAAGTTACATTTGCCGGTCGCTATCGCAGCTTTGGCAATATCGTGATCATCGAGCATGGCAATGGCTGGGCTAGCCTTGTCACAGGCATCGAGCGATTGGGCGTGGAGGCTGGCACCCGGGTGCGGCAGGGCACGGTTATCGGCAATGCCGCTGGGGCCGATGCTGAAATCACCGTCGAACTGCGCCGCAATGGCCGCGTCATCGATATTGCTGCACTGCTCGGTTGAATGGCGGGGCGGCGTCAGCCCATATTCATCGAAATGGCCGTAAAGACGCTCGTCGGAGGTTAACCCTCTTTCGTGGTAAATGGACTTTCACCATATGGGCAAGGCAGGATATAGCCCAGACTACCGAATTGGACTCGGCGCACATGCGTTCGGCAAGCAGGAATAGCGCGATGAAAAGCAAGATTTTCACCACCGGAATCACCGCCTTTGCAATAGGTGCGATTGCCAGCACCTCTCTGGTTGCGCAGCAACGCAAGGATGATCCGCTGCGTGACATGGACGAATTCATCGCGGTCTACAAAAAAGTCCGCGCCAACTATGTCGACAAGGTCGATGACGAGCAGTTGATGAAGGGTGCGATTCAGGGCATGCTCAACACCCTCGATCCGCACAGCGCCTTCCTTGATGAAAGCAATTTCCGTGACCTGCAGACCCAGATTGAAGGCGAATATGGCGGCCTTGGTCTGTCGGTGACGCAGGAAGATGGCGCGATCAAGGTTATCGCCCCGACCGCCGATACTCCGGCAGACAAGGCTGGTATCAAGGCCGGGGATTATATCACCCATCTCGATGGAGAACTGATTGTCGGCGGAACCGTGGACGATGCCGTTAACCGGATGCGCGGCACACCCGGCACCTCGATCAAGCTGACCATTTTCCGCCCCGGTCGCGACGAGCCGTTTGATGTCACCATCACCCGCGCCATCATCGACCTGAAGCCGGTGAAATGGGAGGTGAAGGACAAGATTGGCGTGATCACCATTACCGGCTTTTCGGAAGAAACCGGCGAAGATGTGGTCGCAGCTATAAAGGGTATCGAGCGGCAGCTCGGCGGAAAGCCGCAGGGCTATGTAGTTGACCTTCGTTCGAACCCGGGCGGAATCCTCGAAGAAGCGGTCAAGGTTTCGGACGCCTTCCTCGACAAGGGGGAGATCGTTTCCGAACGCGGCCGTGACAAGGTGATCGTCAACCGTTGGTTCGCCGAACAGGCGGTGAAGGGAGATGTCACGGGTGGAAAGCCTGTCATTGTCCTCGTCGATGCCGGATCAGCCTCGGCTTCGGAAATTGTCGCTGGGGCTTTGCAGGATCATCGCCGGGCGCTGATCATGGGCGAGCGCAGTTTTGGCAAGGGATCGGTGCAGAATGTGCTGCCGCTCTCACGCGATACGGGCCTGCGCCTCACTGTTGCGCGCTACCATCTGCCATCCGGCCGGTCGGTCCAGGAAGGTGGCGTCAAGCCGGACGTGGCAGTGCCGCAAATTTCCGATCCTGATTACCGCAAGCGCGTTGCCGTGCGCGAATCCGACCTGCGCCGTCACCTGGTCAATGAGAATCTTGCTGACGACAAGAGCCTTGAGGAAGACGGCAAGGATGATCCGCGCTTTGCCCAATCGCCGGAAGAGCTGAAGAAGCAAGGTATCGAGGATTTCCAGCTGCATTATGCGATGCAAACCATCGCCCGTCTGGGAACCAGTTCGCGGCTCGCCGGTGCGCAACCCAAGGCTGGCAAGCGTAACTAGAGCCTGCTAGGGAAGCGCGCATGACCGGTTTCGATCGTGCGCGCGGGTTGGCGCTTCTGATTCCTTTCGGGCTCCTCGCGGGTGCCTATGGATCCCAATATATTGGCGGATTGTATCCGTGTGAAATGTGCTGGTGGCAACGCTGGCCGCATTTCGCTGCCCTTCCGCTGGCGCTTGGAGCATTTGTGATTGGCGGGCCCGGTGCGCGCAAGGCGCTGGTCGCCGCCGCGGCGCTGGCGATCCTTGTCAGCGGCCTCATCGGTGGCTTTCATGCCGGTGTCGAATATGGCTGGTGGGAAGGTATTACGACTTGTTCTTCCACTGTCACCCCGGGCAGCGGGAAGGATGTGCTTGATGCCATACTCAATGCGCCGCTGATCCGCTGTGATGTTGCCCCCTGGACCTTGTTCGGCATCTCGCTAGCCGGATTTAACTTCCTGATCTCGACATTGGGGGCAATCGCGATTCTCGCGCTGCTGCGCAAAGGGGGCAACGCATGATCGGCGATCAAGCTGCAGCGCGGGCGAGCATGATCCGTGTCGACCAGGCCGGCGAATATGGCGCAACGCGCATCTATGCCGGCCAGCTTGCCATGCTCGGCGATCGCCATCCCATGGGGCGTGAGATCGCGCATATGGCCGAACAGGAAAAACGCCATCTCGACGCGTTTGATCACCTGATGGCCGAACGTGGCGTACGCCCCACCGCTTTGCAGCCCTTCTGGAATGTCGCTGGTTTTGCGCTCGGCGCGGTGACCGCTGCCATCGGCCCAAAAGCGGCGATGGCCTGCACTGTTGCGGTGGAAACCGAAATCGACGCCCATTACCGTGAGCAGCTTGCCGAACTGGGCGATAGCGACCCGGCGCTAGCCGAAATGATCGAGGAATTCCGCCAGGAAGAAGTCGAGCATAAGGAAGCCGCGCTTGCTGCTGGTGCAGAGCAGGCGCCGGGCTATCCGTTGCTCAGCGCTGCCATACGCTTGGGGTGCCGCGCGGCGATTGCGCTTTCAAAGCGAATTTGACCGCCGTCAATGCAAGGCCCGATTTCATTTGCCATTCAGACAACAGGGCCTAAGCCCATGGCAGATATTGGAGTAAACCGATGATTTATCGCACGTCCCTCATCCTTGGCGCTGCAATGATGCTCGCGGCTGGCCCTGCTTTCGCGCAAGAGGCCGAAGCCCCTGCTGCATCGCCCGATGCCGAAAAGATCAACATGGTCATCGTTTATGGCGACGACAAATGCGAAGAAAGCAATGCGGATACCATCAATGTTTGCGCACGGCTTTCGGAAGCGGATCGCTATCGCATTCCCACGCCTTTGCGTGATGACATCAACAACCCGCGCAAGGAAGCCTGGACGCAGCGGGTCCTCGCTTATGAATATGTCGGTCGTGAAGGCACGATGAGCTGCAGCCCGACTGGCGGTGGCGGCTTCACAGGTTGCGGCCTTAAGGAAATCGATGCCGCCTATGCAGAAAAAGAGCAGGATCCGGGTCTTGCCTTTGGCCGGATGATCGCTGCCGAACGCAAGAAACGCCTTGCCGCGATTGATGCCGAGGCGGAGCTCGTCGAGCAGCGGGTGCAGCAGTTCGAAAAGGAGCGTGCCGAGCGCGAAGCTCGCCTGCAAGCCGAAGCCGAGGCTGCCGCCGAAAAGGAACTGCAGGACGGCGCCCTGCCGCAACCAAAATAAGTCACGGCAGGGCGGCCGCAATCATTTGTTCAGCAGGTTTTTCTGCCAGAACATCAGCGATGTCCAGAACTGGTAATCGACATTTTCCTTCTTGGCGAAGCCATGACCTTCATTGGTGCCAACAAGGTGCCATGCCGAACCGCCTTTGTCCCTTATTGCCTTGACGATCTGGTCAGCCTCTGACTGGGGAACGCGCGGGTCGTTTGAACCGGTTATCACCATCATCGGCTTTTCAATTTCGGAAACACGGGTCAGCGGAGAGATTTCGAGCAGCTTGGCACGCTGCACCGGATCGCGCTCATCGCCATATTCCACCCGGCGCAGGTCGCGGCGATAGCTTTGCGTGTTTTCGAGGAAGGTGACGAAGTTGGAGATGGCGACGATACAATTGGTCGCCCGCAGCTTCGCCTTGTATTGCACTGCCGCAGCGTAGCACATGTAGCCGCCATAGGAACCGCCGGTCAGGCCAAACCGGCTCGCATCTAGGCCATTATCTTTGGCCAGATGATCGAGGAATGCGCCCATGTCCTTCACCGAATCCTCGCGCTTGAAGGGACCGTTATCGAGACTGACAAAGGTCTTCCCGTAGCCGGTCGATCCGCGGACATTGGGGTAGAAAATGGCGACGCCCAGTTCATTGAGCAAATAGTTGCTGCGGCCCTGAAAGCCCGGTCGGGATTGCCCTTCGGGCCCGCCATGGACATTCATGATCATCGGCCGTTTCCCCGGGAACTTGGCCGGATCAGGCCGGTAGAGGAAGCCGGATACCGCCAGCCCGTCAAAGCTTTTGACCGTCACCAACTCCGGCTCGACATTTTTCGTCACATCTAGCCCGCCGGTTTCGCTCTCGGTCCAGCGGATGATCTTCAACGTTTTCGGATCGATGCTGAAAGCATCGGCCGCGCTGCGGGCGGAGGTGAAGGTGATGCCGATCTCGCCCCAAGGGGCGACGTCCAAACCGCCAACGATGCCTGCGGGCAGGGCGTCTACCGTCCGTACTTTGCCTGTTTTCAAGTCAATCAGCCGCAATTTGCTCATCCCCGCCTCATTAATGACATAGGCGAGGAAGCTGCCATCATCGGCGATGTCGAAGGCATCGACATCCCATTTCTCCGCAGGGCCTTTGGGGGTGAATTTGCCGCTGGCTGGATCAAGCGTACCGAGGCGTTGGAAATCCGACCCCTCGTCACTCATCACCCACAAG
>DASUDM010000026.1:0-4508 GCA_036275575.1 Sphingorhabdus sp.
AGACCGATCACCAGCGGTGCGGTCGTCGATTTCAAATTGCTAAGACGTGCTTTTTTCACGTGTCCAGCCCCTATATCTATAGGGCGCACCCAGCTGCCAAAGCAGCCGGAAACGCCAGTTCAATATCTCCAGATGACGCTCCGCATGGCAAAAATCACCATGCAGACCCCTCCAGATTGCTATCAAATTGGAACAAAATTCCGATCAGGGCAAAGAAAATGTCCGCTTTGTCCTGCGTTTATTGCCGCCTGTCACTATTTTGCAACACAGGCCGAAGCCATGCAAACGACTGCGAATCAGCCAGGTACCGATAGCAGTGAAAGGGGATCGACCCGCGCCGCATTCCATTTCATGCCCCAATGCAGGTGCGGTCCGCTGGCCCGGCCTGTGGCCCCCACCTTTCCTATCACTTGCCCCTGGCGAACCGCCTGCCCCTCCTCGACAAGAAGTTCGGAACAATGGAGGAAAGCACTGTTAAGCCCCATGCCATGGTCGATCATCAGCAAATGCCCCTCAAGCGTAAAGGCATCTTTGGCCGCGAGCACAACCACACCATCCGCTGGGGCAACAAAAGGGGTTCCGGTGGGCATCGCGATATCCAGACCGCTATGATAGCTGCCGGGCGTGCCATTGTAGATGCGTTGCGCGCCGAAGCGCCCGGAAATCCGCCCCTGCAAAGGCCAGATGAAGTCTTGCCGCCAGCCATTGCTTGAAACCTTGATGCCCCGCGCCGCATTGATGCGCGCCAGTTCCGGGCCGCGGCGGGCCTGGAATTCGGCGCTGGTTTTCGCACCACCCAACGGATTGGCGTTGACATGCTGGATCTGCCAATTGCCGGGTTTTACAGCCAGATAATGTTCCTTCCGGCTGCCATCGGCAAAATGCGCGACCAGACTAGCGCTGTTTTCGGCATCGCGATCGAAACCCAACAGGAAGAACCCGTCGGCTGACACAGCTACCGCTTCTCCGTTGAAGCTCACGCCAACCGCATTTTTCGGCACGCGTCCGATTATGACCGATCCTTGGGCGGCCTCACGGTTGAACCAGAAACCGTCACGGGCATTTTCGATCCGCGCCTCTTCAAGCGTCTTGGCTTCCGCTGGCGCGAGCGGCGCGGCAATTTGCGGAGGGGTGGCGGAGCAACTGGCGATCGCAGCGAGGCCGACAAAGCACACTGCAAAGCGCGACGATCGCATCGCGTTGAATTTCAACCTTTGGACAATGCCGCCTGCACCGAAATTTCAGGCGAGGCATAAGGCTCCTGTTTGGCGACGCTCCAATAGCGCAACTCGTCGAGCGCGATTTTTTCGCCCGTTACCGCGCACACCACATGGTCGCCGCTGGAAAGCATCCGGAACCCGTTCGCCATATAGTGCAGCTTTGCCTGCTTGTTTCGGTTCATCATCAACATGCGCACCATATGCCCGATTTTGCCATTGACGACAATGGCGCGGCGACAAGGGGATTCTAACCATAATTATATGGTGTACGTAATAGTATTTGCGCTAGTTTACACCATGTGGGCAAGAATAGGTTTCCTGGAATAGAGAAACTGTCGGCTGTTCAGGTGGAAACCTTGCAGCATGTATTTGCGCATCAAAGTTCCAAGGAAATTGCCCGCATCATGGGCGTCTCTCCGCATACGGTGGATGCCCGGATCAAGGCCGCTATCCGGATATTGGGCGTTACCAGCCGGATCGAGGCAGCAAGAATTGTCAGCGAATCTGCGGGAAGCACTTCATACCAGCCATTGGTATACCAAAGCCCGGAACTGGCCATGTCGGCACAATCCCAAGACATGGGGCAAGCCAGAGGTATCGAACGGCAGCCGGGTTTGTTCAGCATCGGGTTTCCGTTCCCCACCAAAGGCCGGCCAAGCAATTTGCATGGCCGAAGGGAGCGAATTTTATGGCCGATACTGATTGCGTTCGGAACGATCATGGCATTCGCCGCCCTTTACGCCGTCTTGCTCGGTCTGGGGGCGATGCTTTCCTGACCGGGTCCAGCGCCGCCCATTGCGGCGACACCGTGTCCTTTGGGAGTATCGCATGTTGAAAGAACGTATCACTGCCGCCCAGCGCATCGCAGCCGACCTGCATGAGGCGGAATTTGCCATCGACGATGCCATCGTCAAACTCGCCCGCCTCGCTGCTACCCTGCCGACGGCGCGGATTGAAACCCGCATGTCCGCCATGGTGGGGCAAGAGGCTGTCGCCAAGGTGACCCAGGCCGTGGCAGCAGCCGGCCATGTGCGCCAGATGATCGCCGATGCCCACCAAGCGCTGGGCGAAACGCAAAAGCAGGTCGGTCTTGGCGCACGGATGTTCGGTGCTGGCCTCAACAAACCGCCCTCGGCCAGCCTTGCCGTTCCGGCACCCGGGAACCAGAATATCGATGACAGCGCCACGGCAGAAACTGCCCGGCTATTGGCCCGATAAGCAAGCACGAGCCGCGGGGCGCAAGGCGCATGGATCATAAAGACATATATTATCTTGCACTTGCAGCCACCGTGGCGATTGCCTTCTGGCGCGGCGCACGCAGCGAAAAATGGGGCGCCGCAACAGCGCTCGCCGGGTCACTGGCATCTACCGCCAGCGCGCTCAACGCGGATTGGAGCATGCTGATTGTCCAGTTGCTGCTTGTCGATCTATTCGTGCTGGCAAGCTTTTGGTGGCTGGCATTCATCAGCGACCGCTTCTGGCCCTATTGGGTAACCGGTTGGCAACTCGTTGCCGTCTTGGTGCATCTGCAAAAGGCATTGTTCAAAGATATATTGCCCGAGCCTTATGCGCTGATGACGATGTATCTCGCTTATCCAAGCCTGCTGCTCATCCTGATCGCTTCGATGCAACCGCAGCGAACCACGCTTCAAACCTAAGCCTGCCCGACTAGCGCAATTGCCAGTCGGCCATTCCCCCAAATTGCCGCGAGAGGATTCCTGTCATGCCGGGTTTCAAAGGACGTGCGCTTGTTTATCCCGCGCTGTTGATAGCGGGCTGGATCGTGGGGAGAACCGTCAGCCTTTCAGCCGAACCGGTTGAGCTGGCTAAACCAGCGGTGGCACGGGCAGCGGAAAAAATCTTCACATCGGAAGCCGCATTTTTCAGTCCATCCTGTCCGATGGCGCCGCCACAAATGGTACATGAAATCCGGGCACCAGCATTGGCGCAGCATCGCCTGAAAGGTCAGGCCGGGATTCAATATCGCTGGATTGCCAACGAATCCCATATTTTCGGCCCTGTCGCAAACCCGCCTTGGCCAAATGTCCCAGGCAATCGGCCATCCGACGCGGAGCCAAATTCATCCTTGGGAGAAAAGCCAAGCTATAGCGCGATGGCAGCCAGTACGGACGCAATGGATCCACGCCAGCCAAAGCGATTGCAGCTTTATGGCTATAATTTCTGGCGACAACGCAGCGGTGGTGCGGGCTTGGCCCCCAATGCGCAATATGGTGGCAGCCAATATGGGGCGATTGCAACATGGGACCTGCTTGGGCAGGCTGGCCGAGGCCCTGCATTGCTGCTGCGCGCATCGGGAACGCCGGATGGCGCGCAGCGCGAGGTCGCGGTTGGAACGCGGTGGCAACCCAAGCAGGATTGGCCGGTATCGCTATCGCTCGAGCGCCGGTTCCGGGCAAATTCGCCAGACAGTTTTGCCGGCTATCTGGCAGGCGGGGTCGATAGGCTTCCGATTGTGGGGAGGCTGGTGCTCGATGCTTATGGACAGGCAGGATATTCGATCGGCGGCCAATCCAGCCCGTTTGTCGACGCGCATGCGAGGCTGCAATACCCGATCGCGCAACCGCTGGGAATTCCGCTACGCTTGGGTGGCGGGACGTGGCTCGGCGGTCAAAAGGGCGCCTTCCGGGGCGATGTTGGGCCAACACTTTCCGCAGATATCGACGCACGCCTTACCAAGTTTACGCTGCAAATAGATTGGCGCAAACGAATAGTCGGCAATGCCGCTCCGGCTGACGGGCTTGCGGTAACGGTTTCGACCGGCTTCTAGCCCTGCGTCCGCCCGCGCTCGATCACCGCCATGCGGCGCGCCTCAACCTCATCGGCGCTGACCTGTCGATTGGCCGCGGTCGAGACCCGCGCCTCATGCGCCATCGCTTCGCCAAAGGGTAGCGCATAGCCATCATCGATGATCCGCTTATAGGTCTGCACCATTGCCGGATCGACCGAGGCGATATCGCGCGCGAGCGCCTTGGCGTGCGTCATCAATTCGTTGGCAGGGACTACGGAATTGACCAACCCCCATGCACAAGCAGTTTCGGCATCGAGGAAATTGCCACTGAACGACAATTGCTTCGCGCGTGAAATTCCGATCATGCGCGACAGTTTTTGCGACAGGCCCCAACCCGGCATGATGCCCACACGGGCATGGGTATCCGCAAAGCGCGCGTTGGTGGAGGCGATCAGTATGTCGCAAGCAAGTGCGACTTCAAAACCGCCTGTAATGGCAACGCCGTTGATCGCGCCGATCACCGGCTTGCGGCAAATCTC
>DASUDM010000027.1:0-8742 GCA_036275575.1 Sphingorhabdus sp.
ATTTCCGACCTGTCGGCAGAGTTTGATGTAACCGCGCGTGCACTTCGCTTTTACGAGGATCAGGGATTGATCTCGCCGGAAAGGCAAGGGCTCGCTCGCATATATTCCAAGCGCGACAGGGCCCGCCTTGCATGGATTTTACGGGCAAAGCGCGTCGGATTCAGCCTTGCCGAAATCCGCGAAATGATCGATCTTTACGACCTGAACGACGGCCGAAACGTCCAGCGCCGCGTCACGATCATGAAATGCCGGGAGCGGGTGGAATTGCTCAAGAAACAACGGCAGGATCTGGACAGCGCGATTGCGGAGCTGACCGAATTTGTCAGCCTTGTCGAAAAAGTCGAAGCCGAGGAAAACAAGGCAGCCTGACCTGTCTATTGAAAATCAGAGGACCATATGCCGCAATATAAGGCGCCGGTGCGCGATACGCTTTTCATTATCAACGAAGTTCTGGGCATTGAAAAATATGCCAACCTGCCTGGTTTTGAAAATGCCAGCGCCGACATGATCGAAGCGATCCTTAACGAAGGCGCAAAATTCGTTGAGAATGAGCTGTTTCCGCTGAATGTCGTCGGCGACAAACAAGGTTGCACCCGTCATGCGGATGGCTCAGTAACCACGCCTGAAGGTTTCAAGCAGGCATACAAGGCCTATTGCGAGGCCGGATGGGGAACGCTTTCCGCACCCGTTGAATTTGGCGGGCAGGGCATGCCCCACATCCTGTCGATGGCATTCGAAGAATATATGGCCAGTTCGAACATGGCTTTCGCGATGTATCCGGGGCTGACTCACGGCGCTGTTTCCGCGATCCTCGTCAAAGGAAGCGAGGAGCAGAAGGCGACCTACGCGCCCAATATGATCAGCGGCAAATGGACCGGCACGATGAACCTGACCGAGCCGCATTGTGGCACCGATTTGGGGCTGATCCGCACAAAAGCTGTGCCCAATGGCGATGGCAGTTATGCCATTACCGGTACGAAGATATTCATCTCGTCCGGCGACCACGATCTTGCTGAAAACATCATCCACCTTGTCTTGGCCAAGACGCCCGATGCACCCGACAATGTGAAGGGCATCTCGCTCTTCATCGTACCCAAGTTCCTAGTGAATGAAGATGGTTCGATCGGCGCCCGCAACAGCCTTGGCTGCGGTTCGCTCGAGCACAAGATGGGCATTCACGGCAACGCCACCTGCGTCATGAACTATGATGGCGCGACTGGCTACCTGGTTGGCGACGAGAATAAGGGCCTTGCTGCCATGTTCATCATGATGAACATCGCGCGACTTGGTGTAGGCCAGCAAGGCCTGGGAATCGCTGAAGTGGCGTACCAGAATGCCGTCCAATATGCGCATGATCGCCGCCAGGGGCGTGCACTTACAGGTCCTCAAGATGTCAGCGAAAAGGCGGATACACTGTTCGTGCATCCCGACGTGCGCCGCATGCTGATGGACTCCAAGGCCTTTACCGAGGGCATGCGTGCCCTGTGCCTCAATGGCGCATTGCTCGCAGACTTGATCCACAGCGGCCAGACCGAAGATGAGCGCGTGGCAGCTGACGACCTGCTTTCGCTGCTCACCCCGGTCATCAAAGGCTATGGTACCGACAAGGGGTATGAAGTCGCCACCAATGCGCAGCAAGTCTATGGCGGCCATGGCTATGTCGGTGAATGGGGCATGGAGCAATATGTCCGGGATGCCCGCATCACGATGATCTACGAGGGCGCGAATGGTGTGCAGGCGATGGACCTTGTCGGCCGCAAGCTCGCACAAAATGGCGGGCGTGCTGTGCAGGCCTTTTTCAAACTGGTCGATGACGAATGCGCCGCTTCCAAGGGCTCCAAGCTTGCCGATTTTGCGACCCGACTCGAAAAGGCCAATGGCGAACTGAAGGCCGCTACCATGTGGTTCATGCAGAACGGCATGGCAAACCCCAACAATGTCGGCGCTGGCGCACATCACTATATGCACATCATGGGCATTGTCGCGCTGGGCCTGCAATGGTTGCGCATGGCAACCGCAGCCCAAGCGGCGCTGGACGCGGGCTTGGGTAACGCGAAATTCTACGAAACCAAGCTGGTGACGGCACGGTATTTCGCCGAACGCTTCATGCCCGAT
This sequence comes from Sphingorhabdus sp., assembly GCA_036275575.1. GTDB lineage: Bacteria > Pseudomonadota > Alphaproteobacteria > Sphingomonadales > Sphingomonadaceae > Sphingorhabdus_B. Next base: position 2,116 of record DASUDM010000027.1, read on the forward strand.
TGTGGTTCTTTGCGGCGTAAGATCGAGGCAGGCAGCGAAGCGATAATGGCGCTTGAACCGGAGATGTTCGCGGCGGCCTGACATGGACGCCGGGCAACCCGCCGAAGCGCTGCCCATCGTTCGGGAAGGGCATAATTGCTGGCGGATTGCCCGGGCCAACCGAGTATCGGTGGTAGTCGATGCCGCTGACTATTTTCATTATGTCCGCGAGCTCTGCGAGGAAGCGCAAAACCTTCTGCTCTTCATCGGGTGGGATTTCGATTCACGCATTTCGCTCGAACCAGGGGATCGCGGCCGCCGTGCCCGCCTATCCGGCTTTTTCTTGCGGCTTGCCCGCAAAAATCCGCAAAGGCGCATTGCCATCCTCAAATGGCGGTTCGGAGCGCTTAAGCAGTTTCTGATACCGACAAGCGCGTGGACGCTCGTGCGCTGGGCAGCAACCCGCGCGATCGAATTCAGGTTCGATGGTGTGCATCCAGCCGGTTGCAGTCATCACCAGAAAATCGTCGTCGCGGATGATTGCATCGCTGTCTGCGGGGGTATAGATTTGGCTTCGGGGCGTTGGGACACGACCGAGCATATCGATGCCGATCCAAAAAGAGTATTTCCCAATGGAAAGCCGCATCCGCCGTGGCACGACATTACAATGCTGATGGATGGCGAAGTGGCCAATCGACTAGGCGAACTCGCGCGGGATCGTTGGAAAATTGCTGGCGGAAAGCCGCTTCCTCCCGTGAAGTCAGTTGATCCGCAATGGCCCGATGACGTGCCTGTGCTTTTCGAAAATGTCGATCTGGCAATCGCGCGCACTCGCGCGGCCTATGGCGATGTCGCGGAAGTGCGTGAAATTGAGACGTTGTTTCTGGATATGATCGCCGCCGCTAGATCTTTCATTTACATCGAAAACCAGTATCTGACCTCCGCCAAGATCGCATCGGCGATTGCAGCCCGGATGGGTGAGCAAAATCCGCCGGACATTGTTGTTGTCATGCCGCGTTCAGCCGAAGGGTGGCTTGAGCAGATGGCGATGGATGCTGCCCGCGTTCAACTGGCGCGAGCGATCGGCAGGGTCGACAAACGCGACCGTTTTCGCATCTACGTTCCGCTCACCAAAGGTGGCAAAGACATATATGTCCATGCCAAGCTTATGATCGTTGATGATCGGATTTTGCGGATTGGTTCGGCCAATCTCAATAATCGATCGCTTGGCCTCGATAGCGAATGTGACATGGTGCTCGATACTGGGCTTCCTCAAAACCGGGGTGCAGAAACTGCCATAGCTGCATTGCGTACTCGTCTGATGGCTGAGCATCTGGGTGTTGAAGAGGAAGTCGTGTCAGCAAAGATGGCCGATACCGGATCGTTGGTTGACACGGTGGAGGCGCTACGAGGCGATGGGAAAACGCTTGAGTTACTTGATCTCGAGAAACCAGGGTCACTCGACAAACTGATAGCCGAAAATGAATTGCTCGATCCCGAACATGCCGAAGGATTTTTCGAACCGTTGCAACAGCGCGGACTTCGCAAGCGTTGGCGCGAGGGCAGGTCGCGAATTGCAAAAAGATTGTCTCGCAAGAGAGCGACGAACCGTTAAGTTGCATTCCATATGCGATGATTGGAATGCGACGGACGGTTAGTCCGCACGCATGGCTCTACTCAACGATTGCCTCTGGTTTATCGGCCCTATTCATAGAAAACTGCATTCAGACAGGGGGTTGTGAAACAGAGGAGCAACCGATGTCGATAAGCCTCAAATGGTCGCAAAGCCCTGTGGCGTGGGTAGCCGCAATGGCCTTGATACTGCCTTTTGCCTTTGGAGCCGTGCATGCAACGGAGCCAGCGAAATCCGCTTCGCCGGCCGATGCACCGACGCCACCGCCCACAATCGATAGCAACGGGGATGGGAAACCCGATGCGTGGGACCGCGATAGCAATGGAAAAGCCGATGCGTGGGATACAAATGGCGACGCCAAGCCAGACCTGTTTGACAATGACGGCGATGGCAAACCGGACGCTGGGCGCTAAACTTTTCAGGCCCGCGGGTCGCAAGGGACGGGCCGGAGCCGGGGCGGAGCAATCCGCCCCGGTATCTCCCTATCATTCAACCGGCAGGAAATCTGGTACGGAAAGATAGCGCTCACCCGTGTCATAATTGAAACCGAGAACGCGGCTGCCAGCCGGCAAATCTTTCAATTTCTGGTTGATGGCCGCCAACGTGGCACCAGACGAAATTCCAACCAACATACCTTCTTCACGCGCAGCGCGGCGTGCCATTTCTTTTGCATCTTCGGGATCGACCTGGATTACGCCATCGATCAACTGGGTGTGCAGATTTGCCGGGATGAAACCTGCGCCAATTCCCTGAATCGGGTGCGGACCAGGCTGGCCGCCGCTGATTACTGGGGACAGAGTAGGTTCGACTGCATAAACTTTCAGGTGGGGCCAAGCTTCTTTGAGCACCTTTGCGCAACCGGTAATATGACCACCGGTACCAACGCCGGTAATCAAAACATCAATCGGGTTATCGTTGAAATCGGCGAGGATCTCAGGGCCGGTCGTGCGAACATGAACATCGACATTGGCCGGGTTTTCGAATTGCTGCGGCATCCAGCTGTTGGGCGTGTTTTCGACAAGTTCAATTGCCCGCTCGATCGCGCCCTTCATGCCCTTTTCACGTGGGGTCAGGTCAAAGGTTGCGCCATAAGCCAGCATAAGGCGGCGGCGCTCTACCGACATGCTCTCTGGCATGACAAGCACCAGCTTGTAGCCCTTGACTGCGGCCACCATAGCAAGGCCAACGCCGGTGTTGCCGCTGGTTGGCTCAATAATTGTTCCGCCCGGTTTCAGGCTACCATCCTTTTCGGCTGCTTCGATCATGGCAAGGCCAATGCGGTCCTTGATCGAGCCCCCCGGGTTTGAGCGTTCGGATTTGATCCAGACCTCGGCTTCCCCGAACATCCGCTGCAAACGGATATGTGCGCTGTTGCCGATGGTTTCGAGGATGGAATTGGCCTTCATGTGGGTTGTTTTCCTTCGATCTATGTTGTGTGGATGGCTTGTTTCTGCCGTAACCGCTCGATCAGCTTGATCTTGTCAGCTTCCTCTCGCTTGTCCTCCGCCTGTGATAGTAGGCTGCGTAGCAAATAGAGTCCATAAGGCCAGTCACCGACGTTTGAAGCTGCGTTGATATGCCCGAACGGCCCTGCATTCACGAATCTCGCTCCCCACCGGCGGGCCAGCTTGCCTGCATGGCGAAGAGTGCAATATGGATCATTTTCACTGCCGACCACCATAGTTGGAAATGGAAGCAGTATCCGCGGGGCCGGCGCAAAATTAGCTAGACGTGAGTCCAAAGGGCAATTGTCCACACTAGGAGGGGCCACCAACAGCGAACCGACAATATCATGCTTTCCGGCATCCGGTTCCTGCAGCGCCCACCAAGCAACTGCAAAACATCCAAGGCTGTGTGCGACAAGAATTTTTGGCCCCGTCAACGACGCGATCGCAATCCCCAAATTGGTCGTCCAACTCGTTCTGCGGGGAGAGGACCACGCCCCCAATTCAACGCGCGAGGTGTTGGGTAAATCTCGCTCCCAATGGCTTTGCCAGTGATCCGGCCCGCTATTGTTGAGGCCGGGGATGATCAGAATATTGGGTTCAATCGAAGTCATATTTCGGCTCCTTCCGGGTGCAATTCAGATGGGCCGTCGGTAACGGGTGCGACCGTTTTATAGTCAATCAAATAAGTAGACAATAAACTTTGCGTTGAGCCGCACCAACCTGTCGTTGATCGGAGAATTGTTTCAGGAGCTCTTGTCGACCTGACGAAATTGCGGCTCAAACGTCCGGGCGTTTTTGAGTTCGGGAAACAACTTTGCCCAGATACCGGTAACAACAATAGCTCCTGCCCCGCCGAATACAACAGCGCCTACTGGGCCCAGCAGCGCGGCAGCAAAACCTGATTGCAGCTCGCCCAATTCGTTCGAAGCCGAGATGGCTAGGCCGGAAACCGAGCTGACCCTGCCACGCATTGAGTCTGGTGTATTCAACTGGACCAGCGATCCGCGGACATAAACCGAGAGCATGTCGGCTGCCCCCAATATGGCAAGCATCGAAAGCGCGACCGCCATAGATGCACCCATGTTGAGCCAATCTATTTTCGCGTTGCCGAAAAGATGTTCGCCGATGATGTGCGAATAGCCAAAGCCGATAGTGGCAATGCCGAACACAACCACGGCCCATAGCATTTTCGCGCCAACATTGTGCTTGAGCGGTTTGAAGGCCAGATAGATGGCGACGATCGCTGCTCCAAAGGCCGGCGCTGCGCGGAGTTGGCCGAGTCCATCTGGGCCGACATGCAAGATGTCGCGCGCATAAACCGGAAGCAAAGCTGTTGCACCGGCAAGAAGCACCGCAAAAAGATCTAGGGTAATTGCCCCAAGCAAGAAGCGTTCCGACCAGGTATATTTCATCCCCTCCACCATCATCCGGACGGGATGCTTCTTCTCGGTCATCGGTGGAGGAAAAACGGGTCGGACGGTCGAAATGGCAATGCTGGAGAGGATCAGCAGTGCGACCGTCATCCAATAAGAGCCTGCCGCGTTTTGTGCATACATCAATCCGCCAACAGCGGGACCGATCACCGATGCGCTTTGCCAGGCAATTGATCCCAGAGCTATTGCGCGCGGTAAGGATTCAGGTGGGACGATATTGGGCGCTATGGCCGCCATGGAAGGCCCCACGAAAACGCGGGCAACCCCGTGCATGGCTGCAAGCACAAACAGAAGAGGCAGGTTGAGTGCATCATTATATGTCAGCACGCCAAGCGCTAGCGCGGCACCAGCATCGACCATGTTGGCGAAAATCGCTACCCTGCGCCGTTCGAAGCGATCCGCCGCCCAACCTGCAACTGGTGTGAGCATTGCGAGAGGTACAAACTGGACAAGCCCAAGCAATCCCAACTGGAAAGCTGCCTGTTTGGGCGACATGCCATAGTCGGTTCGCGCCACATCATAGACTTGCCAGGCGATCACGACGACCATGGACATGGTTGCGATAACCGCCATGAAACGCGCCAGCCAATAGCGTCGATAATCGGGGATTGCGAAGGGATGCGGTGCGGACGACATGCTCGCCTGCCCGACTATCGGCTAAGTGGATTCAAGGCAATCGCCCTGTGCTATATGCAGATAAAGTTGCGCTTTGCATCTACGCCATGTCGCTGGTCGAATTGGCACTGGAACTCGTTGAGAAAGAGGTGCAGCATTCGACCATCAACATGCATTCGGGGAGAAACAGCATGAAATTTAAACAAGCGGCTTTGGCCGTATCGCTTGCCGCGTTGGTGATCACCGGCGGTTGCAAGAAGGTGGATGGAGACACCTCGTCGATTTCGGCCAATGACGGCAGCGAATGGGGCGGCTTTGTCGAGACATTCCTTGAGGGCTATTTCAAGATCAATCCGACTTTTGCAGTCTATCAGGGCAAGCATGAATTTGACGGGCAACTTCCCGATTGGTCGCCCGATGGCATCAAGGCGGCGATTGATTATCGCAAGAAAGCGATTGCCGACGCCAAGGCAATCGACGCATCCAAGCTGACCGATGCGCAAAAATTTGAGCGCGATTATCTTGTGCATGCGATGGAAGGCGAGCTCTTCTTCCTTGAAGATGCGGACAGCCTGCACAAAAATCCGGCGGCTTATGTCGGGGTGCTCGACCCCAATGTTTACATTGCGCGGCCCTATGCCGATGCTGAAACGCGGATGAAGGCATTTATCAAATATGCCAACAACGTCCCCAAGGCCGCGGAGCAGATCAAGGCTAACCTGAAGCTGCCATTGCCCGCCACTTTTGTGAAAATTGGTACCGCCGGTTTTGGCGGTTTTGCGGATTATTACACTGGCGACGCCAAAAAGGCCTTTGCCGAAGTGAAGGATACGGAACTGCAAAAGCAGTTCGACGAAGCAGCGACCAAAGCCGCCGCTGCGATGAAGGATCTGGCAGGCTATGTCGGCTCGCAACCGGGCACCGATGGTGGCTATGCGCTGGGTGCGGACAAGTTCGCCAAGATGGTCTTGAAGACCGAGGGCGTGAATGTCTCGCTGGATGAGCTTGAAGCCATTGGCCGGGCTGATCTGAAGCGAAACCAGGATGCCCTTGCCAAGGCCTGTGGTATTTATGCTCCCGGTGCGTCGATGCAGGAATGCATGACCAAGATGGGCATGAACAAGGCAGCCGATGGCCCCGTGGCCGAGGCCCGCCGCCAATTGCCGCCGCTGAAGCAATTCCTGATCGAGAAGGATATCGTCTCGATCCCCGGAACCGAGGAGGCACAAGTCGAAGAGTCTCCGCCCTATAACCGGCAGAACAGTGCCTATATCGATATTCCTGGACCATATGAGAAAGGCCTGCCGTCGGTCTATTACATCTCGCCGCCCGATCCGACATGGGACAAGGCGACGCAGGACGGTTTCGTTCCCGGTAAATATGACCTTCTCGGTACGTCGGTACACGAAGTCTGGCCGGGTCATTTCCTGAACTTCCTCCACGCCAACCGGTCCAAATCGATCTTTGGCAAACTGTTTGTCGGCTATGCCTTTGCCGAGGGCTGGGCGCATTATACCGA
>DASUDM010000028.1:0-10655 GCA_036275575.1 Sphingorhabdus sp.
TGTCGCGTTGGTGCGGACGACATGGCGCAAAACCGACGCCGCAATTGCCCATCAATACCGTCGTCACACCATGGTTTGACGAAGGAGACATGCGATTTTCCCAAGTGGCCTGGCCATCGAAATGCGTATGGATATCGACAAATCCTGGGGTAACCAGCTTCCCGTCCGCATCAATTTCCTGCTTGGCGCTTCCATCGACTTTGCCGATCGCGGCGATTTTCCCGCCAGAAACGGCAACGTCACCCGTAAATCCAGGCTTGCCGCTGCCGTCGACAATCAGGCCATTCCTGATGATCAGATCATATTCCATGCTGCTCCTCTCCCCAAAGTTCCCGTCAGCTAAAATTGCTGCAATGATTCACTGATGCAGCGGACATAATTTCGCGCTCGCTCCTCAGCGCTTGCGCATTCGCCTGCAATTACGGTCCGTCCAATTTCCGCCAATTCCTGCGCATGCCCCCTGCGAAAGTCGGCAAATCCGAACTGTGCCCGCATTGCATGGACACGGACTTGGTCCATGATGCGGCTCAGTTCCGCATTGCCGGCAATATGAGACAGGGCAGCGAACAGATGGCGGCGCGCGCGCATGTATAGCGCTCGATCTTCATGCTGGGATGCTTGCACCAATTCCTGGATGGCAGCGCGCAATCGGCTGTCGTCTGCGCCTGCTGCAATGCGGCGGGCAGCGCTGCGGGAAACCAGGCCGAACAACAGTTCGGTGAGTTCCAGCGTCATGATCGCATCTTCTCGCGACACATGAACGATGTGGGCTCCGCGATTTGGCTCCAAGGCGACGATTCCCTGCGCATTCAAATGCTGCAAGGCTTCCCGAATGATTTGCCGGCCAGCCCCATAACGCAAGCACAAATCAGCTTCGACGAGACGTTGCCCGGGCGCAAACTCGCCGCTTTCCAAACGATCAATAACATCGCGAGCAATTTGCGCAGGAGCCATCCTAATATTTGCCGCGACGCGGCTTGTTTGGGATGCGCTGGATGCCATTCAGCCAGGCTATCGTCGGAGCAGCCAGATTGTCAACAAATTGTCGACAATCTGAGTTGAGCTTGCCTGTTAAGCTAACAGTTGTAACATCGCCTCGCAGCCCCTAGAAGGCGCCTGCATGACAAAACAGGAACTGACAAACCGGGGTACCGGGGTCGCAAAATGGTCGTTTCCGCCGGTTCATCCGGAAGGACGCAAATTCGGACTTATCGCGGCTGCCGTCACCGCTGTGTTCGCCTTCATGGCGTGGGAAACGCTCGCATGGCCGATGGCCGGCATCACAATCTGGACGCTTGCCTTTTTCCGGGATCCGGCGCGGGCAACCCCGGTCGATGACCGTTTCGTGGTGTCGCCGGCCGATGGTCTGGTCACTCTCATAGAAAAAGTGATGCCGCCGCCGGAGTTGGCCGGACCGGCCGGATTGGGCGATCAGCCCATGACACGCGTATCGATTTTTATGAGTGTGTTTGACGTCCATATCAACCGCGCGCCCATCCGCGGTACGATCAAGCGCGTGGCCTATATCGCCGGCAAATTCCTCAACGCCGATCTCGACAAGGCGAGCGAGGAAAATGAACGCCAGCATTTCCTTGTCGAACGGCCTGATGGCGTTCGCATCGGCTTTACCCAGATTGCCGGCCTAGTCGCGCGTCGCATCGTGGCCTTTGTCAAGGAAGGTGATGTTGTGGCTGCAGGTCAGCGGGTCGGGCTCATACGTTTCGGTAGTCGTGTCGATGTTTATTTGCCGCACGGTACTGCTCCGCGCATCATCAAGGGGCAGCGCTGTATTGCCGGCGAAACCATTCTTGCTGAACTGGGCGTCGATCAAGACTTGCGTGCAATCGCCCATTGACAGGTGCGGCGGCTGGCCTGAAACCATTACCCATGGATAAACTCCAAAGACCGGGTATTTCGCTGCGCGCGATCGCGCCCAATGCCGTGACTGCAATGGCGCTTTGTACTGGCCTGTCCGGTGCGTGGTTTGCGATGCAAGGGCGATGGGAGGCAGCAATTGCCGCTATCGTCGGGGCGGGCATCCTTGACGGGATGGATGGCCGCATCGCCCGGATGCTGAAAGGTGAAAGTAAGTTTGGCGCAGAACTGGACTCGCTTTCCGACGTCACCGCTTTCGGCGTAACTCCCGCCTTGGTCACTTATATGTGGGCGCTGCAGCACATGCCGCGCTTTGGATGGTCAATCACGGTTTTCTTTGCACTTTGCATGGCCTTGCGCCTTGCACGATTCAACGCGCGCATTGACGTCCAAGACCAACCCCACAAATCCGCCGGATTCAATACAGGTGTACCGGCGCCGGCAGGGGCGGGTTTGGCCTTGTTTCCAATGATCGTCTGGCTGGAACCGGCCTGGATCTCGCTCGCAACTATTATCTGGTCGCCCCCTGGCTGCTTTTTGTGGCCCTGCTAATGGTGTCGAGCATTGCGACATTCAGTTGGAAATCGATCCGCATTCCGGCTGACATGCGCTTTTTTGCGCTCGTGGCTATAGCTGGGTTTGCGGCTGCGCTGATTACAGCCCCGTTGATTACACTCGCCGTCGTCTGCGTGGTTTACCTCGTATTGATCCCGCTGAGTATGTGGCGTTACGGATTGGTCAAAAAGGCGCGAAATGCCGCACTGCCGAGCGAAGTTGCTTGACCCAAATACCGATGCGGCTATGTTCCGCATTCGTTCCATCGCAGGTCAGATATTGTGGATCCCTTAGTTGCTATCGTCATCGTCATATTGGCCCTGTTGCTAGGCCTTGCGATCGGCTGGGTGCTCGGTGGACGCGTTGGGAGGGCCGGAGCTGAAACCACAACCCAACTGCGCGCGATGCTCAACGAAGTTGTCGAAGAGCGCGATACAGCAAAGGACCGTCTTGCCAGGCTCGAAACATCGCTTGAAGAACGCGAGCGCGGGTTTGAGGAGCAGTTGAAGGCACTTTCCGAAGCGAAAGATATGTTGTCGGCGCATTTTGGAGAGATTGGACAGAAGATGCTGGGCGAGGCGCAGCAAGCCTTCTTGCAACGGGCCGACGAGCGTTTCCACCAGGCGGGCGAGAAAAATGAAGAGCGTTTGAAACAGCTCTTGGCGCCAGTTGGCGAACGATTGAAAGCCTATGAAGAGCAGGTCGGGAAGATCGAGAAGGAACGGACCGAGGCCTATGGCGCGCTGACAGGCCTGATCGACCAGATGCGCGCAGGGCAGGAGCGGGTGCAAAGCGAGGCGGCACGCCTCGTCAACAGCTTGCGCAATGCCCCCAAGGCGCGCGGACGTTGGGGAGAGCAGCAGCTCAAAAATGTCCTGGAAAGCTGTGGTCTATCCGAACATGTGGACTTCTTCACCGAGGTGAATGTCAACCTTGATGAGGGGCGACAACGCCCGGATGCCATATTGCGGGTGCCGGGCGGACGCAGCCTTGTTATTGACGCCAAGGTTTCGCTCAACGACTATCAGGATGGCTTCAATGCCGACGATGACGAGGTTCGTCAATTGGCGATGGCCCGTCACACGGCTTCAATGAAAAACCATATCGAAGGGCTGTCGCGCAAGGCCTATTGGGATCAGTTCGACGATGCCCCCGATTATGTCATCATGTTTGTGCCAGGTGAGCATTTCCTTGCGGCCGCGCTCGAACATGATCCGACCTTGTGGGATCATGCCTTTGAAAAACGGGTGCTGCTGGCCACACCGACAAACCTTGTTGCCATTGCCCGCACTGTTGCCAGTGTCTGGCGCCAAGAAGGCCTCGCGCGCGAAGCAAAGCAAATCGGTGCCTTGGGCAAAGAAATGTATGATCGAATTGCAGTTGCTGCACAGCACCTGAAGTCGGTCGGAACGGGCCTGACCTCTGCGGTAAACAATTACAACAAATTCGTCGGCAGCTTTGAGCGAAATGTGATGTCGACAGGGCGCCGCTTTGCCGAGCTCAATATCGAAACCGGCAAACGAGAGCTTGAGGACATTCCTTTGGTTGAGGCGGCGCCACGTTACTCGGACGAACCCGAACAAGGGTTGATTGCATCGAACGAGAAATAAGGTTCAAGTGCGGCGGAACTGGTTCAGCACTTCATATGCCATCACAGCCGTTGCCACCGCCGCATTTAGGCTATCTGCCTTGCCGCGCATCGGCATTTTGACCAGTAAGTCGCATTCCGCTTCATAGGCTTCGGGCAAGCCCTGAGCTTCATTGCCGGTTAGGATGAAGCATGGCGCTTCGTAGGTTGGCGTCTGGTAATCAACATCGGTTTGCAAGCTGGTGCCAATCAACTGTCCAGACCCGCGACGAAGCCATGGCAGGAATTCGTCCCACCGGCATTGCACCAGCTTTTGCGTGAAAATGGCCCCCATGCTTGCGCGGACCGCTTCGACCGAAAAGGGGTCGGTGCAATCATCTAGAAGGATCAGTCCGCCTGCGCCAACGGCATCACCGGTGCGCAACATCGTACCCAAATTGCCGGGATCGCGCATGGCCTGAGCCACGAGCCATATTTGCGCGGCGTTACGGTCTAGTGATTCGAGCGGAGTTGCAGTTTCGCGATAAACGCCGATTACCGTTTGCGGATTATCCTTGCCCGAGAGTTTTGCGAGGATGTCAGCGCTGGTTTCGATGACGTCGCCGCCTGCTGCCAGCACGTCGCCTTCTAGTGCGATTTCCAGGCTGTGCGCATCGCGATCCGGGCAGCGGAACAGCATTTCAGGCAGGAACCCCGCTTCGCGCGCCTCGGTGAGGATACGCAATCCTTCTGCTAGGAACAGGCCCTCGCGCTTGCGGTGCTTCTTTTCGCGCAGCGATCGCACCCGCTTCACAAGCGGATTGGAAAATCCCGTAATTTCACGTCGCATTAGCTTAATCTTCGCCGAATCCGTCGGTGACGAGCCCGGCGAGTTTTTCAAGTGCCATGTCCGAGCCTTCGCCTTCCACATGGATGACGATGTCGCTTCCTTTGGCCGCACCGAGCATCATCAATCCCATGATCGACGTTCCGGTGACAGTTTGACCGTCCTTTTCAACTTGTACCTTAAGTCCTTCAGGCAAACGACTGACGAAAGTAACAAATTTTGCACTTGCGCGAGCGTGCAGGCCTTTTTGGTTCACGATTGTCAGCGTGCGGCTGACGCGGCTCACCGTGAAGCCTCCAGCAGTTCTGACGCGACGCTGATATATTTCCTTCCGGCATCCCGGGCCGCCAGAACTGCGTCTGATACGCTCATATTCTTTCGCGCGCTTTCAAGGCGGATGAGCATTGGCAGATTTACCCCGGCGATAACCTCTACTCGGCCGACTTCGAGCAATGAAATAGCAAGGTTCGAAGGGGTGCCGCCAAACAGATCCGACAGGATGATGACGCCTTCACCGCTGTCTACATCCTTGATGGCTTGGGAGATTTCTTTCCGGCGCGACTCCATGTCGTCGCGCGGGCCGATGCAAATGGTTGCAATCTGCTTTTGGGGGCCAACCACATGCTCCATTGCGACGACAAATTCGCTCGCCAATGTCCCATGGGTAACCAAGACAAGTCCGATCATGCGCTTCCCGCTACCATATCCCTGTTAGAAACCCCAATTCTTCTTTCAGTCATTATACATGGGGCGCGCCTGATTACCTTGCCATTCGAGCGCGTCAACTGGCCTTGAGTGCAGGTTGCGATGTTTTACGCTGGGCGAATAGCCATATTCACGCAGCAAACGAGCGAATTGCTCTGTCACGAAGACAGATCGATGGCGCCCCCCGGTGCAGCCGAACGCAATTGTCACATAGGCCTTGCCTTGTGCATCATAAAGCGGAAGCAAATATCGAAGGAGCTCCGATATCCGGTCAAAAGCGCCCTGATACGCGGCGTCTGCAGCGACATAGTCGCCTACCGCCTGGTCCAATCCGGTCATCGGACGCAACTGGGGATCCCAATGCGGATTTTGCAGGAAACGCAGGTCGAATATCAAATCGGCATTGGGCGGCACACCGCGCGAAAATCCGAAACTGACGAGTGAAACCGTCATTTTGCCGTCGGGTTGGCGGAACCGATTGCGAATTTCCGACTGGAGGTCGCTGGCCGACATGCGGCTGGTATCGATGACGAGGTCGGACCAGTCGCGCAAAGGCTCCATCAGGCTCCGTTCTTGCGCGATGCCGTCTATTGCGGGTCGATCCTGCGCTAACGGATGGCGCCTGCGCGTTTCGGCGTATCGCCGCTCGATTTCGGCCCCCGCACAATCAACGAACAACGTCATTATTTCGATATCGCCCCGCTGCTGCAGTTGCTTGATTTCGTCAATCAAGCGTGAGGGTTCAAAGCCCCGTGTCCGGCTGTCAAAGCCAATTGCTAATGGCATGTTGGCGTCGCCAGTTCCTTCTGACTGGGGCAAATCGAGAAGCGGCTTTGCAAGGCGGACCGGGAAATTGTCGATGGCCTCCCAGCCGAGATCCTCCAATGTCTTGAGCACGGTAGACTTGCCGGCACCGGACAGGCCGGTAACGAGCAATATCCTGCTTGTCGTTCCAATGTTCACACCGCGCTCCGTTTGTAACCCGGGGTAACCAATCGCATCGGTCGCCGCCCTGCGTCAATCATCTGTTGGATCAGATATTCGACTTTCAAAGCGGCGGAATTCTCGAATGGCGCAATGGCGAAACTGGGTATCGACCATCCCGCGACATGCATTTCCTTGTTGCTATCCGGTAGACGTTCGGGCTGCTGGTCGAGCCGGAAAACCACGAATAGTGGGGCCTTTTCGACATAGTCCAATTTCAATATCCCTACGCCGCGAAGTTCAATTTTTCCAGCTATGGTCGGTTTTGCGACAATGAAGGGATAGTCTCCCCCGTCGATGATGTCACAATAATCGTCGCAAACCAGCTTTGCTCCGCGATCGATCAGCCGGATCGCCAAGTCCGATTTTCCGCTGCCCGATTTCCCCGCCAACAAAATACCTCGCCCGTTGAGCGCGATCGCGGTCGCGTGGACAAGTTCCGGGTTCAAGGTCATGCCGATGGTTCGGGCGGTTGGGCTATGGGTAGACTGATGCGGAAGCAGGCACCTTGCAGGCCATCTTCGCGATCATCGACACTGATACTGCCATGATGGCCCTCGATGATCGTGCGGGCTATGGCGAGGCCAAGCCCGCTATGCTTTCCAAAACCTTCGCTTTCGGGGCGGGCGCTGTGAAAACGGCGGAACACCGTTTCGCGTTCATGCGGGGGAATGCCAGGGCCTTGGTCGCTTATCCGGATGATGACCTCATCATCGCTGCGCGTTGCGGAAATTTCCACAACGCCATCAGGCGGCGAGAATGAAACTGCATTGTCGAGCAGGTTGGTGAGAACCCGTTCGATGCGGATATCCTCACCCATCACAACGGTAATGCCGCGGCGCGGTCGCGCGAACGCAATCCGGACAGTGCCATCCGCACCTCGGCTTTCGCGTGCTTCCAGCAATTGCTCGATCATGTCGCCCATGTCGATGGGCTCGAAATTCGCCTTGGCGAGTTGGGCATCGATCCTGCTGGCGTCGGAAATGTCGCTGATCAATCGGTCCATCCGCTGCACATCTGCATGCGCGACGGCCATCAGCTGCGCCCGAAGTTCTGGATCGCCGACATTATCGATGCCATCAAGCGCCGATCGCAACGAGGCGAGGGGGTTTTTGATTTCGTGCGCTACATCGGCCGCGAATGCCTCCGTAGCATCAATACGCTGGCGCAGGGCCGTGCTCATATCGGACAGCGCCCGGGCGAGCATGCCGATTTCATCGCGGCGCGATGGCATGCGGGGAATGGTTACATCTGGCGATCGGCCGAGGCGGACGCGAACAGCAGCTCGAGCAAGATATTGCAGCGGCCTTACTATGGTGCGTGCAAGGAACAGCGACAGCAGTACCGAGACGACTAGAACGGAGAGCATGAAAATGCCGATGCTGAAACGCTCCGCGCGAACCAGCGATCGAATGTCGCGCGGGTTGCCAGTGGTCAGCAAACGGGTTTGACCATCCGGTAACAGTGTTGCGGCCGTCACCACATGGGTAAGGTCAGGAGCAAATCTGACCGTCGAATGGCTTTGCCCCGGTTTCAAGTTAACCAGCTCGGGCCAGGCAGTAACATTGTCCTCTGTTGGCTCGACGTAGCTCTGCAAATCGGGGGCTTGGACGATGAAATCGAAGCCTTTGTCCATCCAGCGTGCGGCAGTCTTGCGCCAGGGTTCGTTGGATGGATCAACAAGCGTGAATGTCGGCCCTGTTACAAGGTTGCTGTCGAATATTTTCGTGCTGTCGGCGCCGTATAGCCGCACCCTCAGCTTTTCATTTCTGGCGAAGCGGGCGAGCGTCGCCTGATCATCGACATCCGACATGGCGGCAAGGCTCGAAGCCAGCAATCGCACTTGGGATTCCGCTGCATCCTGCCGTTCTGCGACCAATCGTGTCCGATAACTATCGAGGAAGAATAAGCCGCTTGCCATCAGGGCAAGCGCAAACAAGTTTACCGCCAAAATGCGGGATGTGAGCGTCAGCTTGCGGCTCCAGCGAAGCTGGAAGCGATCCGTGTCAGGCGTCTGCAAAACGGTATCCAGCGCCATATAATGTGTCGATTGCGGAAAATTCTGGGTCTATTTCGCGGAACTTGCGTCGCAATCGCTTGATATGGCTATCGATGGTGCGATCGTCGACATAGACATCATCCTGATAGGCAATGTCCATCAACTGGCTGCGAGTGCGGACGACGCCCGGCCGGGCTGCCAGTGCTTCCAGGATCATGAATTCGGTGACGGTCAATGTAACCGGGTTGCCCTTCCATTTGACGTGGTGGCGGGCCGGATCCATCTCTAGATCGCCGCGCAAAAGTGGTTCGGGTTCATCACGATTTTCGTCTTCCACGCTGCGGCTTCGAACCGCGGTTCGGCGCAAAATCGCCTTGACCCGTGCGACCAGCAATCTCTGCGAAAATGGCTTGGTGATATAGTCATCCGCACCCATCGCAAGGCCAAGGGCCTCATCCAGCTCCTCGTCTTTTGATGTCAGAAAGATTACCGGCATGTCCGATTTTTCGCGCAAGCGACGCAACAGTTCAAGGCCGTCCATTCGCGGCATCTTGATGTCAAAAATCCCGAGATCGGCAGGATTTTCGAGAAGCGCTTTCAACGCAGCCTCACCATCGGGGTAAAGACGCGTCACATAGCCCTCCGCCTGCATGGCGATTGAAACCGAAGTCAGAATGTTGCGATCGTCATCAACGAGGGCGATAGTGGCGGACATTGACCCGCTTATAGGTGGGCAATCGACATGCATCAATGCCGAGTGGGAAAGCCATTGTTGCACTATGCGACAAATTTCTTTGGCCGATTTTGCCTGTCGAGCGTTTGACGAAAAGTCAGCGGTAGGTTAGGGGCCGCTACATTCCCCGTGCATACCTATGCACAGTCATTTTCAAAAGGAAGCCACCGTGTCCGTTACGCCGAACTTCTCGCTCGAAAAACAAGGCATTAACACCAGTGCCAAGATTTTCTGGAACCTCGGCACGGCTCCGCTGGTCGAATCGGCGCTTGCGAATGGCGAGGGCAAGCTGGCGAAAGATGGTCCGCTGGTTGTACAAACCGGCAAGCACACCGGCCGTTCGGCATCCGACAAATTCATTGTGCGCGATGCGAATACCGAAAATACCATCCACTGGGGCAAAACCAATGTGGCCATGGATCCTGCGCATTTCGCCGCGCTTAAGGAAGATTTCTTCGCGGCGCTTGCAGCCAAAGACAAACTTTATGTCGCCGATTTATTCGGTGGTTCACAGCCCGAATATCGCGTCAATGTCCGCGTCATCAACGAGTTCGCGTGGCACAATCTGTTCATCCGTACGCTACTGGTGCGTCCGGAAGCCAAGGAACTTGCCGATCTGGTTCCGGAATATACAATTATCGACCTGCCCAGCTTCCGCGCCGATCCGGCGCGCCATGGCTGCCGCAGTGAGACCGTTATCGCGGTCAACTTTACAGAAAAGCTGATCCTGATCGGCGGCACCGCCTATGCCGGCGAAATGAAAAAGTCGGTTTTTGGCATCCTCAATTACCTGCTGCCCGAACAGGGCGTCATGCCAATGCACTGCTCTGCCAATATCGGCCCGAACGGCGATACCGCGATTTTCTTTGGCCTTTCGGGTACCGGCAAGACCACGCTTTCTGCCGATGCCAGCCGCACCTTGATCGGTGACGACGAACATGGTTGGTCCGATACTGCCGTCTTCAATTTCGAAGGTGGTTGCTATGCGAAGATGATCAATCTTTCGCCTGAAGCCGAACCGGAAATCTTTGCGACGACGAAGCGTTTCGGCACGGTTCTCGAGAATGTCGTGATGGACGCGGAAACCCGCGAACTCGATTTCAACGACAACAGCCTCGCCGAAAACAGCCGTGGTTCCTATCCGATCGACTTCATCCCCAATGCGTCGAAAGATAATCTGGGGCCGGTACCGAAGAACATCATCATGCTAACGGCAGACGCCTATGGTGTTTTGCCCCCGATCGCGCGTTTGACACCCGATCAGGCGATGTATCACTTCCTGTCGGGTTACACCGCGCGCGTCGCTGGTACAGAAATCGGCGTCACCGAGCCGACTGCTACCTTCTCGACCTGCTTTGGCGCCCCGTTCATGCCGCGCCATCCGAGCGTT